>JAYSSW010000900.1:0-13643 GCA_043720335.1 Planctomycetia bacterium | reverse complement strand
TTCAACCTCGGCCAAGTACCCCCAGACCTGAGACTCAAGCTGGCTGCGCTCGGTCTCAAAGCCAGAGATCAGCTTGTTGTGCTCACGGATCTGTCTATTAGCATCGTCGATCATCCTATTGATGCAGGACAGCTCATCATCCACGGGCTGCAACTTGATAACTCTACTTGGCTCCTTCCGCTTTTCTGCAAGTAGATGGCTGTTTTCAGCAAATTTGCTTTCTAGCTGTGCTTTTGCGGCCCTTATCTTGCTGGCGTCTAGCTTCCCGGACTGTTCCGACAACGCCAGATCAATCTTCTGCACAATCAATATCGATTTTGAACAGTAGTTTTTAGCGACAGACTCAATTTCATTCATGTTGTTGTCGAACGATTCATCAAAGTATCGATTAAGATTTTCGGCGAAATCGCTCGGGGCCGGCTGTTGGCAGAAAGGGCAAATATCGTCGTTCACTTCGTAATACGCTCGGCCTTTTTTGATCCAATCGCTACAGCTTAGAGCGTGAATCATTTGAGAAATATTGATGTCTTCCTTGCCGATCACTCGTTTGCATAGCGTCGCGTCTGCTTCAAGCAATTGGATCTCATGGCCACCAATTGGCGCAATGAGCGGAAATGTGGACGGATTGGCAGAAAGAAGCGATTTAGCTTTTTTTTGTAAACTCTGAAGCGATTCGAGAGCAGCATTGTTTGCCTTGCTCTGTTTCAATAGTTTTTCACGAAAGCTCTTTGCGCTTTTTAAACTGCCTTTAAAGATCGCTCCAAAATCATCCTGATGCTTTAGTTTCTGATCCCAGCATCTTCGATCAAAAGCCAAATCCAAGTCACTCAGCTGTTTTTTTATGCCGCCATGACCGTCGTTTCCCTCTAGTGTCGTATTGAAGCGTGCGATTTTCTCCTGCGTTTTGACTATCGATGCGCGTGCTTCGGCGATCTTGCTGGTGACTTCTATGTTGTTCTCGCCAAGCGTAAAGATCCCCTTCGGGCCGTCAGCTTGGCTGAAATTGGCTGAGACGAAATCACGATTATACACCATTGCCTGCAAGCTAGCACCAGATTTCCAGGTGATCTTGCAAGAAGGAAAAGAATCGATGTTGCTTATGATTCTGGAGATGGTCGTTTTTCCAGATCCATTAGCACCGAAAAAAAAGTTGAACATTGCGAGGTTCGCAAGATCCTGGTTGTCGCTGCTGTATGTTGCAACGTCCCAAATGCTAATTTTTTCGATCATATGTCAATCCTAATTCGACAAGTAGGCTCTGGCCGGAATGACGTAGTGCCACTGTCGAGCAGTAGCCGTAATGGACACGGCTATGAAATGCTTGGTTCGCTTTTTTTAGTCGCCCGCTCCTCGTTTGACACGCTGGCTGTAGCAAAAACCCAAAAAAATGCAGAAATCGAACGGGTAAAATCTCCAGTCGACAGCGTCGCTTCTAGGCCAATTCCTAGAAATTTAGGATTATAAATGTTTTATATACGGCGATACGGCAATGTCGGCTCATTAGTGGAGCAGCAAGCTCGATTTGCGGGGTTGGATTTCTGGCGAACAGGTCTGAAAGCTGCCGAAGCAGCTGTCTTCCACCCCGCAAAGCAATGCGTTCGTCCCACTAGGTTGCTATTGCGCTTTTTCACGTAGCGCCTTCGTCACTTCATCAACGATCCACTGAGCGAACCGCACGCTATCAAAGTTAGCACCCAAGACCTTGTTACACATTTGGCATGCGAATGTCGCTGTTCTCCATGTCTTTCCGGCCGTGTCTTTGGATTCAACTTGATTGATTCGCATTGTGATGACAAGGGCTCCACAATGTGGGCAAAGAGCAGTCATTGGTGCACTCCTAAGTGTTTTTTCTGTAACCGTTCACCACTTTGAAGAACATGGGAGTGGTGAACGATCACTAAATCCCATCTCCCCTCATCGCACCTTGTCCCTTTACCCTCGCCCTCGCACCATCAGGGCGTTTCGCTCGCAGAAGCGGCTTCGAGCCGCACGCCGGGCGGTTGCCTGGAGATGGACATCACCCTAGCAGCACTTCCCACGCGAGGCAAGCAAAAATGTTCGTGCAACTCCTCAAGGACCACATGGGCCAGAAGGCGGGCTTCCGCTTCGACACCGACAACGCGGTGGCCAAGGCCCTGATTGAAGGCGGCCACGCCGAAGCCATCAAGGACGACCCGCTGGCGCCAATGATCGCCAAGAGCATGGAGACCATGCTCGCGGGCCTGACCGCTGGCCTCAGCGCCACCATCGACGCCACCCTCAAGTAGTTCGCCACCGCCCAGACCAAGAGCAACAAAAGCGCGGTGAAAGCCATCTTCGGCGAAGGCGGCAGCGGCGACCCCCGCAAGACGTTCGGCCTGTTCCTCATCGCCACCCGCACCGGCGACACCCAGGCCCTGGAGGAGATGGGCAGCCGCTTCGTCGAGCCGGACGGCATCGACAAGAAGACGGCCATGTCCACCCAGACCGGCGCGAACGGCGGCTATCTCGTGCCGACCGAGATGTACCAGGGCCTCATGGCGCTCGTCCGCGAGAAGTCCATCGTCCGGGGCCGGGCCACCGTCATCCCGATGTCCTCCAACAACATCCAGATCCCTTCGCTGGACGTGACCACCGCGCCGTCGGCGGGCGACAGCGCCTTTCTGGGCGGCGTCGTCTGCCGCTGGACGGAGGAAGCGACCACGCTGAACGAGACGGAACCGAACCTCAAGCAGGTCGAGCTGCGCAACTACGAGCTGTCCGGCTACAGCATCGCGTCGAACACGCTTCTGGCCGACGCCGCCGTGGGCCTGGAGGCGATGCTCACCAACCTCTTCTCCCAGGCCATCGCCTGGAACGAGGACTACGCCTTCCTGCGCGGCAACGGCACCGGCAAGCCGCTCGGCGTGCAGAACTGGGCCGGCCTCATCTCCGCCGTCCGCACCACGGCCTCGCAGTTCAAGTTGGCGGACGTGGCTAACATGTTCTCGCGGCTGCTGCCTGGCGGCGACGAGCGCACCATCTGCTGGATCGTCCACCCCTACGTCCTCGCCCAGCTCATCTCCATGACGGGCGGCGACAACGTGATCTTCCTCGGCAACGACCTCAACGGCAAGCCGAAGATGAAGATCCTCAACTACGACGTGATGGGCAGCGAGAAGGTCCCCGCGCTCGGCTCGGCCAACGACGTCACCCTCTGCGACTTCCGCCACTACCTCATCGGCGACCGCAACCAGATCGACATCGCCTTCAGCGAACACGTCAAGTTCCTCACCAACCAGTCGACGTGGCGCTTCGTCCAGCGCGTCGGCGGCCAGCCGTGGCTCCGCATCTACGTCACGCTGGCCGACGCCACCTCCACTGTCAGCCCGTTCGTCGGCCTCGCGGCGTAGTGTTTCTCGTTTCTGAAGCAACGAGTTGAAGCAGACAGGGAGACACGGAGACAGGGAGACACGGAGAAAAACGCCTGTGGCTTCCCTCTCCCTGTCTCCGAGTCTCCCCCTCTCCCTGTCTTGAATCTCCATCCCTCAAGAGGCTTCCTCCATGACCGGACAACCCTCCGAACAACTGACGCTCCTGGGCGTCATCCAGCCGATCAACGGCAACAACGCCACTACGCTGTCGGGCGCCGTCCCCGTGCAGGGCTTCCACGAGTTCTTCGCCCTGCTCCAGATGGGCGTCATCGACCAGACCGTCGACTTCAAGCTCCGCGAGGCGTCGTCGTCGGGCGGCACCTACGCCGACATCAGCGGCAAGGCCGTCACGCAGTTCACCGCGACCGACGACGGCAAGTCGGCGATCATCAACCTGAAGGCCGAGGAGCTCCTCACGACCACGACCCACATCAAGGCGAGCGTGACCATCTCCAGCGGCACGTCCAGCCTTGTGAGCGTGGCGATCTTCGGCATCCGCCCCAAGTACGGTCCGGCCAACGACGACAAGCTCTCCACGCTGGCCCAGGTCATCACGTAATTGCGTGGTAGACGTCCAGCTTCCCAAGCTGGACGTCTGGAGTTCGAATCTCCTCGCCGTTTCCTCCCGTTCGAGAGGAAACGACGGACTTCAGGGGAAATGGGAGGAATGGCGTCCGATGGATCGAGCGTCGGCCTCCGAAGCCGAACGTCCGTGGTTTGAATGCGCCCCGCGAAGATGAAGAGAATCGCGGGGTAGCTCAGCTGATTGGAGCAGCGGCTTCATAAGCCGCGTGTCGCCGGTTCAAGTACAAGCGGCATGCCGGGAACGTCTCCCGGCGTGCGTTCTCTTTCCGAGGCATCGCCGCCTGCGGTGTTCCATTCGCCACTGGCGAAGCTCAACGCTTCCTCGGCCAAGACGACGTACCTAGCCCGGATTATTCATCCGGCGAGAAAAGCACGGCAATTGGCGGACGGAATGCGCGTCGGCGTAGCGAGATTGGGCGCCCTGCGGCGCGACACGGCGTGACGCGCACACCGCCCCCTACCCCACTTGAAGAATCGGTCTCGGCGATCGCTACGACGGGACGGGGGGCGCAGCCGATGGGATCGACGCGAGGCTTTGGAGCACGCGTTGGAAGTAGCTCAGGTTCGGCCAATGGGCGGACAGGCGGACCACGACACGGCGCGTGCTGACCAGGATCTCCGCCGCCACCTTGATCAGCAGCGTCCGCCAAGTGCATGGCTGGCCCTGCGCCAGCGGGTCGCGCTGGCGGCAACGCTGCTGGTGGCGACGGCGCTGGGCGTCGGTCCGCGCTTGCGACGGCACCTCCGGAGTCGGCTCGGGCAGCGGCGGCAGCGCCACCGCCTGGCGGAACCGCGCCAGCAGGTTGAACGCCGCCCCGTGCAGGTACAGTCGGAAGTAGTTCGCCAGGAAGCGATGGTCGCTGGTGCGGTCGATGTGCAGGCCGCACTTCAGCTCCTTGTTGCGGTTCTCGCCTTCACCGCGCTCGGCGTAGGCGTCGTAGGCGGCGCCCGGCAGCACCAGCGCGCCCGGGCGGTTCGTCACCACGAAGCGGCAATTGGTCCCCTGGGCGTTGGCCTCGGCCTTGACGACGACCCAGCGCGCGCGGCTCCAGGTGCCGGCCTCGTACCAGAAGCCGTCGAACAAGCGCTGCGGCTGCCGCGTCTCCTCGAAGCGGCGCACGGCTTCCGCGAGCAGCGCGTCGCTGGCGGCCTGGATTTTCCTGTTGCCGGCCAGCCCGAACAGGTACTCGATGCCCAGCTCCTCGCAGACGGCATACATGCACGGCACGCCGTAGCCGGCGTCGCCGCGAACCTGGAGGACCACGTCGGGCCAAACCTTCCGCAGGCGCTCGGCGAGATGGCGCAGGTCGTCGTCGGCGCCGAGGGACGCGCTGGCGGTGCCGTGCCGCAGCGACAGCACGACGACCTGGTCGTTGTCGGCGGAGGTGATGAAGCAGGGGAAGTACTGGTGCTGCTCGAAGTAGCCGTGGAACAGCACGAGCTGCTGCTCGCCGTGCGCCGGGTCGTCGACGGCGTCGATGTCGAAGACGAGGCGGCGCGGCGGCGACTCGAACGAGGTGATGAACTGGTCGATGAACTCGTCGTGCAGCCGCTTGACCGAGGGGATGTCGATGGCGTTCTCGAAGCGCGACAAGGTCGGCTGGCTGGCGAGGTCGGGGCCGTCGGGGGAGCGGTCGGCGATGAGCTTGAAGACGGGGTCGCTGCGGAGGGTGTCGTGGTCGTTCTGGTCGGCGTAGTCGGCGAGGACGCCGTAGACGCGAGCGCGGGTCATGTCGAGGAAGGAGTGGTCGAACCTTCGTGGGTCGCGCGGGTCGTTGAGCACGGCGGCGAAGGACCGGGTCAGGCCGATGCGCTGGTCGAACTCGCGGAAGGCGAGCAGGCCGGCGTCGCTGGAAAGCCGGGCGGCCGTGGTCTCGACGACGATGGGCAGATCGGCGAAGAAGGTGAAGGAACCCTGGAAAGCAGGCTGCATACTCACGTTCGGCCTCCCGGAGCGGCGCAAGGGTCTGTCGTGTCAACTCCTTGGACGCTGCTCGCAAGCCGATGCTTTGAATTTGGCGAATTATCCGGGCTAGTGCCGGTCAGCAAGGAGCTGATATTCTTCGGCACGAAGCGGACCAAGCTCGCCCAGATCGCCGACGGCACGTCGAACACGATCCTCGCCATTGACGCCGACGACAGCGAAGCGGCGACATGGACCGCCCCGGAGGGCTACAAGGTCGATCCGAAGAACCCCTCTCGCGGCCTGATCCGCAAGAACGCGGAGGGCATCCAGGCCGTGTTCGCCATCGGCTCGTTCCGCGTCATCCCCGCCAAGATGCCCTCCGAGACGCTGTGGTTCTACTTCCACCCCGGCGACGGCAACGTGATCCCGCTGCTGTGATCGCGGCTTGCATGGCCTCGCTGAACAACGCCCCGTCGTTCAGCGAGAAGGTCGTGGCAAAACGGTGAACATCGAGGATTGCCGACATTCGCCTTGGCAGCAGCCCGAGTCGGCCTGCGGCGACCGGCATGCTCTTCAGCTGTCCATGATCGGTAATGCCCTTGATGGGCTTTGGACCTTGACCTGCCAAAGCGGAGTCGCCTTCGAGATCGAATCGGTTCAGATAAGCTGATCGAGCTGATCCACTCACCGAACTCCGAGCCGGTCGCGATCAAGCGACCGGCTCGGAGTTCGGTGAGCGTCCGCCCCCCGCTGGGCGGCGCAGGCGGCAAACCTGCGCGAACTTCCGTGCGTGACGTTGCAGGTGCGTGGGTTCCGCGTTGGCTTCGCGTTGGTGCGCCTTCAAGCAGCGGTCCCTGGCGTTGCTTCAACGCAGCAGGAGCGTTGGACTGCGCGCCCTCTGGCTGCCCTCCTACTTGACGTGGCGGTAGGCGTTGGGATCGGGCAGCAGCCCCTCGTTGCGCACGCGGGTCAGTTCCTCGTGGGACACGACCCATTCGCCCGCGATGCCGCGCCCGCACTTCTTCTTCTGGGCGTTCACGCGGCCGAGGCGGCACCACTCGCGGACCGTGAACTCGGCCTTGTCGAGCAGCGTGGCGACCTCGGCCGTGGTGTACCACTCCTTGACCGTGCGCTGCTCGATCAGCGCCTGCAGCATCTGCTCGATGCGGGCCAAGCGCTGGTCTAGTTCCTTGCTTTCGGCTGCGGTGTCCATGGGTTCCATCCCGGTTGCCGTGCTGTGAAGCGCATCAAATGAACGCGATCTTTCCACGAGTCATACGGCGGCCTCCAGCCACCTGCACAACGACCGCCGCAAACGTCTCGGCCGCCATTCTTGATTCTGGCGGACGTTGATCGCACCACGCTCGCACCATGCGATTTCCGGGCAACAAGGCCAGCTCGAACGAATCGATGAACGGCGACGCTCCATGCCGAATGCATGCCATGGCCGTGAAGGTTGCCGTCATTCTGCCTTCGATGGACCGAAGCAAGTCGACCGCGCTGCATCGGGTTGATGATTGCCAATGGACGGAAATTGCCCGTGGAAAACAGCGAACAAGAACAAGCTTGAAAGGCGGTTGGAACAGCAGTCGCCCCTCGGACTCTCGAGTTGTTGACGATCGTGTTGATTCGAGGGCCGACGGACGCGCGGCGCGGCGGGCGATTGCACGCCCGCTTGAGCGATGATCATTGAGTCCTTTTCCGAGCGACGTGAGCTTGCGAGCGGACGAAGCAGCAGATGTCATGACAAAAAAACGGGAAATCGCGAGATTCCCTCTTGTTTTTGCTGGATGGACGATATGATGCAGCATCTCGAAAAATTCCAGCCAGTCGCAACGCACAAGGAGGTGCACCGTGTCTTCCGCCATCCTCGTTTCCGACATTTCCGCCGCCGCTCACGAAAAGCTCGATGAGCTCAGGACGACGTTGAACGCCCCGTCCGCCGCGGCGTGGATCTGGGAGAGGGTCTTCACCCGGCTCGACAAATCCCAGTTTGGCGAAAACTTCGCGCTCTCGCTGCAGAAGCACCGGAGCATCGCCAAGATGTGGGAGTTGCTGCACGGCGGAACGCGCCGGCGCGCGGTCATCGAGTTGAGCTCCCGCATGGACCTCATCAATGCTGCCACTCGGCGGTGGCTGATCGATGAGTTTGGCGAGGCGGAGGAAACCCCAGCACTTGCGCCCAAGCAGCGGACGCTGAACAAGGCGGTCGCCACGCACGACCTTGTCCTGTGCGATTCGCCACGCTCGGCCCACTGGCGCGGGTCGCTCATCGGCATTGACTGGTACGACCGCCCAGTGCTTTGGCTGTATTTTTCCACCCTCACGCGGGCAGCGAGTCGCGGACAGCCGATCGATGCCGGCAATTTCGGCGACGACCGCAACGGCAACTATGCCGTGCAGCAGAAATCGAGACTGACTGGATTGACTGGGGAGGACGGAACGCTGGTGTTCCCCTCGGAGCTGGGGGACCTTATCCGAGCGAAGCGCAGCAAGCATCAGATCCTGGAACTGGCTGCGGATCGCATCTGCATTCTTGACGTTGCGAATGGCGACGATCTGCATGAGGTTGAACACGGCTAGCTTGCCCCGTCGGCCGTGGCTTGGTGCGTGATTTTTCGCCTTCTTCGGGATTGCAAGTCTGGTGAGCTTGCTGCTCGCCTTCAGAGAGGCGGACAACTTCTCTCCTTGAAGGTTGAGCTGCTTCGTCACCTAAATTCCTGGCGATTTCGCGTCAACATCAAATAGCCGACGACGTATCACGAAGCCGGCCGGCAAGCACCGCGTTGGAACCGCCCGATCCTGCCTCCGTCCATCCTCGCCTCAATTTCGCTCGTTTTCGCGTTATATGAAAATGATGTTCCCTCAAGTGCCACAAGGCACGGGAGCCGCGTCTTCGTGCTTTGTTGCGCTCCGCCTCCGGCGAACCGCGGCGTGCCGGGACCGTAACGGCTGCCCGGCTGGTGCTTCGTTGTCTCGCTCCGCTTTCGGGGCGGTTGTGTTTCACACACGACCGTCCCTACCTTGGGACGGTCTCATACCCAGGAGATCTTCCCATGCATCGCGTTCGCTGCAAGCCTGCGTTACGGCGGCAGTCCCCCTCGCCGCACCAGGACTTCCTCTTGATCCTGCCGGTTGTGGAACGGCGGGCTCGTTTCGCGTTCCGCCACCTGCCCGTTGTCGACCGCGAGGAGGCGATGGCGGAAGCCGTCGCCGCCGCCTTCGTCAGTTTCGTCAGTCTCAAAGCGAGGGGCAAGCTCCCCTGTTCCTTCCCCGGCGCCCTGGCCGTTTTCGCGGTGATGCATGTGCGCAGCGGCCGTCATGTGGGCGGCGGCTGCAGCTCCGCGGAAGTTTCCTCCTTCCACGTGCAGCGGCGCTGTGGCTTCCAACTGCACCTGATCGCATCAAACCTGGTGGGCTGGGACGAGCATTTCCTTGACAGCGCGGCGGTGCCCGTGCCGGACCAGGTGAGCTTCAAGCTGGACTGGAGCGACTTCCTGCGGTCGTTGCCGCGGCGGCACCGCCGCATGATCCGGTCGCTCGCCCAGGGACATCTCGCCAACCAGGTCGCCCAGGAGTTCCAGGTGTCGCCCAGCCGAATCACGCAGTTGCGTAAGCACTGGCGGCGCCGCTGGCAGGAATTCCTCGGCGAAGCTCCCGCCGCCGTCGAGGCCGCGACGGCGTGAAGCAATTCCCGCCTGCACGTCTCCCTTCCATCCGCCGTCGGTTCTGCCGCTTCATCTCTCGTCCTTGAAATCGTTGGCGACAAGCTCCGGGTCCAAGCCGCACTCCGCCGTCGGCCAGCGTCTTGGACCGCTGTGCTGCGGACGACGACGCTCCTGCCGCTTGTGCGGGGCTCGCCGGAGTCGCGCGGTTCCGCTTCCTTCTTTGGCGCGACGCTCCCCGGAGCCGCTGCCCTGAGTCCTCGGACCTTTCGCCTTCGCGAATCCCTGGCATTTTTTCGGAGACCATTATGCATCCTTCGATGTCCCACCACCTCAACCGACTGGTCGATCGCCTGGCGGATCTTCGGGTCCGCCTGCGGGACGCCGCTCGGCACGAGGTCGCCGAAGCCATCAGCGAGTCGCTCGCGGAAGCGACCCGCCGGCTGCTCGGCGCACCGGCGCGGCCGCGGCCGCGCGCCTACTCGGGCGAGCCCTACTGGGAGGACCCGAGCGAGGACGAACTGTACGACGAGGAGGTTTCCTGGTCGCAGCCGCACCACGAACCTCACGCGGCCCGACCGGTCCAGAACGCCGCGCCGTCGCGCGTCGCGACGGCATTGATGACGGCGGTGGGGGTCGCGCGCTGGAGTTACTGCCGCACCGGGCAGCCGTTGCCTGCACTGGTGGTCGCCGTCCTTGCAGCGAGCGCTGTCCTCTTGTTCGGCGACGACGCGCTTCTGCTTCCGAAAGTCTGCTCGGCCCTTCAGGAACTGCTTCCCCGCTGCGAAGCGGAGGATTGAGCGTCTTCCAGGGCGCCAACTTACGTGAATCGCCCCCGCCGCCTGTCCCGCTCCGCACAGCGACGACCGGCAGGCCTTCCGTTTTCCACGTGTCCTTGTCCCGCTGCTCCACCGCCCGTCTCGGTCCCGATCTTCAACCTCCCTGCAACCAATCTTTCCACCCTTCCGGAGTTCCATCCATGAACGCGACCAACACCCGCAAACGCGCTCCCGAGCGCAAGCAGCTCGCCGATCAGCTTGATCGCTTCGACGCCCTGCTCGACGGCCTTAGCGAAGGACTGATGAGCGCGATCACCGACGCCGTCCGCGACGGCACGCGCTTCGCGGTCAAGGACGCCATCGTCGAACTGCTCACCGACCCGGCGCTCCGCGCGAGGCTCCATCAAGCCGCCGCGCCCGAGCCGGCTGCGGCGCCAGCGCCCGTGGAGCCCAAGCCGGGCTTCTGGGCGAGGCTGAAAAACGCCGCCTCCGGCGCCATGGCGTCGGTCGGCCAGGCGCTGGCCGGCGTGGTCCGCAAGGGCAGGCAGGCGGCGGCTGCCGTCGCCGCCGTGGTGCGCGATCCGTTGCGCGTGCTCCGCTGGATCGGGGACCTCAAGCAGCTGCTGACGGTCGCCGCCGCGGTCGGCCTGTCGGTCGCGACACTCAGCCTGCTGGCTCCCCACGTGGTCTCGGCCGCCGTCTCCGGCATCGCCGGCGGCGTCGCGGCCGTGGCGGTGCAGGTCTCCCTCTGGAGCCGCCGCACCTTCCACGTCCTCGCCTTGGCGTAGCGATTCCGCCGCTCGGCGTCCGCGCGAGCGTTTGACCTGATTCGTTCCAGCCGGCCGGTCGATCGCGATTCTGTCGCGATCCAGCCCGCGCGGTCCTGTGATGGAATCATGTCCGGCGTTCGATGGGTGGACAGGGCGGCTCATGCGTTGTTGGCGGCTGAAACAGGAGAAATGGGAGCCAATTCGGGAATCGCACCGTGCGAGTCCCGTGCGAGCGAGCGGGGGTTAGCGTGGGTGCATCGGAGCGGACCGTGGCACTGCTCGGCTGGATGCCTTTCGGTGTATCTCCACGGTCCCTCCCCCGAAGGAAGGAACTGCAGACATGACGATCAACCTCCCCATCGCCGGCGCCGCCAACGCAGACCTCCAGGCCTCCGCGCACGCGGACTGGGCCAGGACCGCTGCCCAGCACGGCGTGGACCTGGACGGCTTCGATCCGGCGGCTCCGTTCGCGCAGCGCTGCGCCTGGGCGCGGTCGCGGCGGCTCGACATCGGCTGCATGCTCTCGCGCTACTCGACGAGCATGCAGCACAGCACGGATGCGCAGGTGCATGACATCGTTCGCTTCGCCGCGAACCGCGGGTTCTACCTGCCGCCGGAGCTCATCTGCGTGGACGAGGGGGTCTCCGGCCGGAAGCTCCGCCGCGCCGGCCTCGTGCGGCTCAAACTGATCATCGCCGGCAAGCTCGCCCAGACCCTGCTGATCTACAAATTGTCCCGGCTCTTCCGCTCCCATCATGAGAGCTTCCGCTTCATCGAGCAGGAAGTCGTCGAGGAGGGCATGCGGGCGATCTGCACCAGCCAGGGCATCGACACGAAGGACGAAAGCGCTTGGCGGAAGTTGACCATGGTGCAGGGGATCTCCGACGAGCTGCTCCTGCCGGCGATCGCCGACCACGTGCGGTCGGGCCTCGCCGACCTGTTCCGAGCGGGGAACATCACGGGAGCGCTCACGGTCGGCTACATGGGAGTCGAGGTCGCGGGAGGGCGGCCCACGAAGCTCGGACGGCCGCGCCGGGTTCCCGCGGTGGACCCCATGGTGGCTCCCCTGATCCGCAAGCACTTCGAGCTGATCCGCGACGGCGTGCCTATTTCCGAAGGCTGGAAGCGCTGGGTCTGTGAGGGTGGTCCCTGCGACCCCCGCTCGACGACCAAGCAGATGACGTACGGGGCGTACCGTCGGCTGCTCGCCAACCCGCGCTACACCGGGAGGTGGGAGTTCGGCCGGCGAAGGAACGCGTGGAGCGGGAAGCGCGACTACACCCGCCAGATCGCGCAGCCGGAGGAACAGGTGCATGTCGTCGACGCCCCCAAGCTCCGCATCGTCGCGGACGAGCTCTTCCTCGCCGTGCAGGCGAAGCTCGCCGCGCTGGCGTGCGGCCCGCGCGGGCCCAAGCGGCGGCGTGAACCGCGCCTTTGGGACCTGGTCACCGACTGCTACCATTGCGGCGCGTGCAGTACGCCGCAGCGGCCAGTCCGCTATTACCAGGGCGGTTCCGGCGGCAACGCCATGCGATGCAAGCGAGGCGCTCTTTGCAGCCACTCGATCCTGGTGGACCGGGCAACCGCCGTGCGGGCGGTGTGCAGCTACCTCGAGCAAGCGATCACGGCCGACGCCGAACTGATCGAGAGGACGATCGCCTGCGCCCAGATGGACGCCGGCGAAAACGACGACCTGGACCGCCGGCTCGCGTTGGCGATGAGAAAGGCCACCAAGGCTCAGAACAAGGTCGAGGACCTGGAGGAGTTCCTGGGCGAGGGGAGCGACGAGGACCGTGCCAGGACCAAAGCGAACCTGCGCGAAGCGAAGGCGGCGAAGGCCTCGGCACAGGCCGAACTGGCGGCCTTGCAGGGCGCCGCGACCGCCGCGGCGGTGCGGTTCACGCCGGAGCAGGTTCGCGCCGTCCTGACCCAATTGTCGAAGCACCTGGACGACGGCGCGTCGGGGAGCGTCTGCCAGGACACCGTTCGCCTGGCGGCGGAGGCGTTTCGCCTGCTGGTCGGCGGCCGTATGCTGGTGCACGTGGAGCCTCGCCCCGAACGAAAGCGGCCGAGCGTCTCCTGCACCTTCGTGCCGGCGACGCTGGCGACCACGCGGAGGCTGGTGGGCGATGCGCGGTGCGCTGACGCGGGCCCGGCGGACGAGGTCCGTGTCCTGCTGCGTGAGCCGCCGCAACGGGACCGCATGGCGGCGCGGGTCCACGAACTTGTGGACCGCGACGGACTCAGCTACCAGGACGCTGCCGTGGTTCTGCAGCGCGAGGGTTTCGAAGCGAACCCCGCCAACCTTTGGCAGGCTAGGCGTCGGTTCTTCGAGATGAACGGCGAGCCGGTCCCCGCAAGGCCGTACAACAACGGCCGGCCCAGGGCCCCGCGGACCAACCGCGCCACGTAGAGTCTCCGCATCTTCAACTGGCACCATCTCCGCAGCCCTGCCTTCCGGCAGGGCTGCTTGTTTTTCACGTCCACTGTAAGGAGCTTTGCATGGCCGAACCGTTCCCAGCGCAGCCGAGGCAGCGCAGCCCCAA
>JAYSSW010000899.1:0-3005 GCA_043720335.1 Planctomycetia bacterium | reverse complement strand
GCGACAGCCCGCACAGGTGACATCGCCCATGCTCGTCAGCCTATGAAATCGCTCCGCCGCCAGCTGCGCCTGGGAAAAGCCGGTGAACGGTTACGTTGAATCCAACAAGCGCCACAGTTGTCAGGTCCGAGTCCTTTTTGACGTGCGAATTGTGATCTTTCCAGATGATGTCTATCTTGTCTGGATAAATACTGCCTACGACAGCATTCTTCCCCTGCACGGCCTGCTGTAGCGCTACGAATGCGCCCATTGCTCCGACATAGTCTTTCTTGTTCAGCAGGCTTGTGATTTTCTCGACCTCTCCGATGTTCTCCTTCAGTCGGGTAATCGCAAAGTCGGTCAAGGCCATAGCCTCAATTCGTGCGCGTGCAGGAAACTTGTTGAAGTCATGCCTGTATCGACTTGCCAAGTCTCTCCATTCCTTGGATTCCCCTTCCGCTTGGCGAATGGCGGTCAAGAAGGCTTCCACAGCCTTGGCAGTACTGCGGTCTACTGAGTTGCTGAGAATTCGCGCCGCGTTCTCCACATTTAAGGGATCGCACCCTGCCAAGAATGGGATGGCCAGCGGCAGAATCAAAGCAATGATTTTCATAAACCGCATCGGTCGTCTCCTTGAGTCGTGGGACAATGAGGAAATCGTGCATTTGTTTCTTGAGCATCGGGCCAATCATGAACGTGAACAAGGCACGAGAATCTTTATCAAAAATGAAATCCGCGTTGAATTGCGTGCCTTCCGGGGAAATCGAATCTCCCGCCCGCGTGTCGGCACGCAACTCCAACGAGAAGTTCAGCGGCGTCGCCGGCGCGCAGCTCGACTCGGATTTCAGATGAGTCTCAACACGGCCTGGACTCTGTCGGCGGTGAGTGTGGTTGGTGATCGGCTTCATGGCAACTCCGGACAGGTCGCCGATTTATTCGCTGCATTGTCCGCAAGCGGGGATCGCTTGTCAAGCATCCACCACCGGTTTTTTTCCGCAGGTCGCGGCGACAATGAGGCACCGTCGCGCGGCGTTGCTTGGCGGCTCACACCGCTCGGCTCGCTTGGCGGCGTCACTCCACCTCCACCGCGACCGCCTGCCACGGCCGCAGCACGCCTTCGGCGAAGCGACTGGCGCCCGCCCAGCGTTCGCTGTCAAAGATCACGTCGCCCGGCGGCAGCGGCGACGCGATCTCGGCCGTGCTGAAGTTCATCGCGATCGCAACCTCTCGTCCCGCGTGGCGTCGGCGCAGCACCAGCCAGCGCGAAGCTTCGTCGACGGTCGTCGTCACGTCGGCGAAGTCGCGGCGCGTCAGGACGGAATGCTCGCGCCGCAGCCGCAGCAGCTCGCGGTGCATCTCCCACAGGACGCGGTGCCGGCCCGTTTCGCGCAGCGACCAATTGAGCTTGGCGAGGAGGTAGACCTCCTCGCTCTGCGGGTCGGGCGGCTCGCCCTGCCAGTCGAAGGCGGCGAACTCGCGCTGGCGGCCCTTCCGCACCGCGTCGATCAGGTCCTGGTCGCCGTGGCTGGTGAAGAACGGGAACGGCGCCGTCTCGCCGTACTCCTCCCCCATGAACAGCATCGGCACGTTCGGCGACACTAACAGCGCCGCCGCGGCCAGCTTCAGCGCCTCGAACGGCAGCAGCAGGCTCAGACGCTCCCCCGACCGGCGGTTGCCGACCTGGTCGTGGTTCTGCGCGTAGACGACGATCTGCTCGGCGCGCACGCCGACAGGTTGACGCCCGTGGCGGCGCTGGCGGTAGGCGCAGAACTCGCCGGTCCAGCGGTAGCCCATGCGGTAGGTTTTCGCGAGGTGCTCCAGCGGGCCGTAGTCCTGGTAGTAGCCGCCGTGCTCGCCGGTGAGAGCCGCGTGCAGGGCGTGGTGGAAGTCGTCGCACCACTGCGCGTGCAGGCCGTGGCCGTGCTGCTCGCGGCTGCGGATCATGCGCGGGTCGTTCGACAGGCTCTCCGCGAACAGCAGCTTCCGCGGCGTGCCGGGCGGGAACGCGGCATCAACCGCGCGCGACAGTTCCTCCAGCCAGTGCGTCGCGGTGTTGTCGTGGATCGAATTGACGGCGTCGAGGCGCAGGCCGTCAATGTGCAGATCGCGCAGCCAATACATCGCGTTTTGAAGAAAGAAGTCGCGGACCGGGTCGCTGTGCGGGGCGTCGAAGTTCGGCGTCGGGCCCCATTCGGTGTGGACGCGCGTGCTGAAGTACGGGGCGAAGGCGGCGAGGTAGTTCCCCTCGGGGCCGAGATGGTTGTAGACCACGTCGAGGATGACCGCGAGGCCGAGGCGGTGGCAGGCGTCGACGAGGCGGTGCAGCCCCGCCGGCCCGCCGTAGCTCTCCTGGGCGGCGAACGGATGGACGCCATCGTAGCCCCAGTTGCGCGAGCCGGGGAACTGCGCGATCGGCAGCAGTTCGAGGGCGGTCACGCCCAGTTCCGCCAGCTCAACCAATCGCGGGATCACCGCGTCGAACGTCCCCTCCGGCGTGAACGTGCCAACGTGCAGCTCGTAGATCACGAGGTCGCGCAACGGCACGCCACGCCATTCGTGGTCGCTCCAGGCGAAGTCGAGCGGCACCACCTGCGACGGCCCATGCACGCCGTCGGGTTGCAGTTTCGACGCCGGGTCGGGGCGTTCCAGCCCGTTCGTCAGCCGGTAGACGTAGCGGCTGCCCGCTGGCACGTCGTCGAGCGTCGCTTCGTGGAAGCCCGCCTCATCGCGGTGCATCGCCTCGATGCGCTCCGCCGGCCCGACGATGCGCACCTCGACGCGATCATGCAACGGCGCCCACACGCGGAAGCGGCAGCGGTTGTCTTCCAGGCATGTCGCGCCGAGTTGGTTCATGGACAGGGGCCAGGGGTCAGTGGTCAGAGCGTGTGAAAAAATCGAAAACACGGAAAATCAGGTGTGTTTCAGGTCGCCAGACTCGCCATTACAGCCTTCGGATTGCAGATTTCCGTGCCCGGACACGATCTGGCGAAAGCCAGAGCCGGCCGTTTTTGATTTTTTCACACGCT
>JAYSSW010000898.1:0-6336 GCA_043720335.1 Planctomycetia bacterium | reverse complement strand
GCACGCAACGAACTACCGGTTTCGGTCAATTCGACGATCGCATCCACCAGGACTCCGGCTTTGGCTTCCGTCGCGCCCCATGAGAATTCCACGTCGGCATTGACGTTATGTTTTTTCAAATAGTTCTTCACCACACCCACCAGCTCGGTGGCAATGCGTTTGCCCTCCAGATCTTTCACCGACTTGATCGGCGAGTCGTTCGGCACCGCCAGCACCCAGCGCACCGGGCGCCGGCTCACCTTCGAGAAGACCAGCTCGGCCAGCTCCTGCACGTCGGCCTGGTTCTCGAGGATCCAGTCGTGGCCGGTGAGGCCGCAGTCGAGCGAGCCGTCCTGGATGTAGCGGGGCATCTCCTGCGCGCGGATGAGCGTGCAGTGGATCTCCGGGTCGTCGATGGCGGGGTAGTAGCTGCGGCTGGCGAAGGTGATCTTGTAGCCGGCCTTGCGGAACAGGTCCGCCGTCGCTTCCTGCAGGCTGCCTGCGGGGATGCCGAGTCGCAATTGCTGGGTCATGTTGGAGAGATCCGCGAAAAACAACGATTTCCGAAGCGTTATCCGTCTGTTCTACGGATCGCGGCTCGGAATGGTCGTGCCAAGCCCCAGGATGAGCGAAGCGATTCCTGGGGGTGGCGCCAAATTTGAAGGCGACCCCCACCAATCGCGTTGCTCATGGTGGGGCTTGGCGTCTTTTCAATCTGAAATCACAACTCTGCAATCTGCAATCCGAAGACCCCCACCAATCGCGTTGCTAATGGTGGGGCTTGGCGGTTATGCTCGCGAAAGCGCACACGCCGTCACTTCTTGTAGACGACCTTCGGGTCGAACACGCGCTCGCCGACGACCGACAGCTCGGCGTCCTCCAGCTTGCGGAAGAAGCAGCTCTTGTAGCCCTCGTGGCAGGCGGCGCCGCCGACCTGGTTCACCTTCAGCAGCACGGCGTCGTTGTCGCAGTCGATGAAGATCTCCTTCACCTCCTGCACGTTGCCCGACTCCTCGCCTTTGCGCCACAGCTTGCCCCGGCTGCGGCTGAAATAAACCGCGCGCCGGGTCCGCGCCGTCTCCTCGAACGCCTCGGCGTTCATCCAGGCGATCATCAGCACCTCGCCGGTCCGCCAGTCCTGCGCGATGGCCGACACCAGCCCGCCCGCCTTGTCGAAATTCAGCATGGGATTCGTTCTCCGGTGTGATCGGTTCGTCGTCGCCATTGACAACGCCTCGGTCACGCTGGTTCGCGTCAATACTGCAGCAGGCTGAACACCTCGTGCGGCTTCAGCTTCGCGCGGCCCGGCAGGAAGGTCAGTTCAACCAACACGGCGCAGCCCGCGACCGTGGCGCCGACATTCGCGATCAGCTGGCAGGCCGCCTCCAACGTGCCGCCCGTCGCCAGCAGGTCGTCGACCAGCAGCACGCTGGCCCCCGGCTCGATGCCGTCGACATGCACATGCAGCTCGGCCTGGCCGTACTCCAGGTCGTACTGCACCTTGTGCGTGCGGTACGGCAGCTTGCCCGGCTTGCGCAGCGGCACCAGCGGCTTGCCCATCACGAACGCCAGAGGCGCCGCGAACAGGAACCCGCGCGCCTCCGCCGCCGCGATCGCGTCGATCCGCGTCCCCTGGTAGTGCTCCACCATCAGCCGGATCGACTCGCGGAACGCCTCCGCCGACAGCAGCAACGGCGTGATGTCCTTGAATTGGATCCCCGGTTTCGGAAAATCAGGGATGTTGCGAATGTACTGCGACAAGTCCATCGATGCACTCGTTCCCGCTTGAGTTTCCCGCGCCCAGCGCTACAACGACTGACTTAGCACATCCAGCCGAATCGGGCAACCATGAACCTCGTCCTGCGACCCGCACGCCCCAACGACCTCGACGTGGTCTGCGACTTCAACGCCCGGCTCGCCTGGGAGACCGAGCAGAAACAGCTCGACCCCGTGACATTGCGCGCCGGAGTGCAGGCGATGCTCGACGACCCCACGAAGGGGCTCTACTTCATCGCCGAGCATGACGGCGTCGTGGTGGGGCAGCTCGGCGTCACCCTCGAATGGAGCGACTGGCGCAACGGCGACTTCTGGTGGATCCAGAGCGTCTACGTCGCCGCCGACGCGCGTCGGAATGGCGTGTTCCGCCGCCTGTACCACCATGTGGTCGCCGCCGCCATCGTGGACGGCCGCGTCATCGGCGTGCGGCTCTACGTCGAGCGCGACAACCACGCCGCCCAGGCCGTCTACCGCAGCCTCGGCCTGCACGAGACGCACTACCTGCTGCTTGAGAAGTCGCCGCTGTGACCAGTTCGTTGCGTTGGTGAAAGCAACCGGATGAAAGCCCAGGGACAGCCGTCCCTGGGTAGTCCCCCCCCTTTTTTTTCTTCGGACTCCTCCCCATTTCGCGCAGCTTCCGCGCTGTCGTCCTCTTCGCTACATCCCGAAAAGGCCTCATGCCATGCGCGGCATGCGGACGATACTTCTTTCAGGAAACAGGCTCATCCCACGCCCTCGGCGAACCTGGAACGTGAACATGCGCTACTCTCGTTGGCTCTGGACCATCGGCCTGCTTGGCACTCTCGGCGTCGCCGGCTGCTGCCAGACGCGCAACGGGGAGTCGCGCCGGTGCCTGCTGCCCGGCTTCCTCCGTTCGCGCGGGGACGTCGCGACGTTGCCGTCGAGCGGTCCGAGTGGTTCGAGCGGCCCGGTTGTTTACGAGAGCGTCAAGCCGGCGCTCCCCAGCGAGAAGGAAAGCAAGAGTGACAAGACGGAGAAGTCGCCGCCGCGGATGCCTCCGGTGACCGACCTGCCGGCCGCGCCGACGCCGTCGCAGCGTCTGGCGCCGCCCCCGCCGCGCGTGCCGGTCGAGGCGTCGCCGCGGCTGAACCTGCCGACGCTGCCCCGGCCGCTCGAGCTGCCGACGCTGCCGCCGCTCGCCGCGCCTCCCGAAGCGAGCCTGATCACGCCGCCGGGCGAAGGGACGCTGGTGATCCCGACGGAAGCGGTCGTGGAACCGAAGCAGGCAGCGACGGAAATCATCCAGATCGGCGCCGTCGAGGATGCTTCCCCCGTTGCCGCCGTGAAAGCGTGCGCGGGCGAAGCGGCGCTGCTGGCGTTGGTCAAGGCGAAGTCGGGCAGGCCGCAACCTGTCGCCCGCGCGGCGCTGCCGCACGCGAAGTCGGCGGAATCGCTGGCCGGGCCTGGGGCGGGAGCGCGGATCTTGACGGGCAAGGTGCAGCAGTGGCGCGGCTCGTGGATCCTCCGCTACGCTTCGGTCGACGCCGTCGACGAGCACGGCGGCAGCGTCACGCTGTTCGGCCCCGCCGAGCTGGACCGCCTCCGCGAAGGCCAGCAGGTGAGCGTTCAAGGCGTGCTGCTGCCCGCCGAGCTTCGCCACGAGTCGCCGCGCTTCCGCGTGGACCGTGTCGTCAGCAAGGAATAGCGCGGCTCGCGGCGGGATGGCGTTCGGAGCCGAGCGGGAAACCATTCTCGCCGCTGGGTTGGACAACCGCCCTGAGCCCGAAGCGCGAGCGAGGCCGCACCGCGCGCCGATGCGAGGCCTGGCCCGGCGACTCGCGCAGCGAGAGCCGCCTGCGCGACGGGAAACGCCCAGCGGCGAGGCACAGGCCTCGCCGCTGGTTGGACGCGTTTGGAAGCCGGTGGGCTACTTGAACTTGCTGTGGCAGCTGTTGCAGGAGGCGTAGACCTGCGAGGCGGCGGTCTTCACGTCGCCGGGGACCTTGGCGACGGCGGCCTTGGCCAGCTTCGCCGACGCCTCGCCCATCTCGTCGCAGTACTTGAGCCAGGTCTTGAGGTCCTTCTTGCCCTTGTCGTTGGGGACGTGCGCGGTGATGAGCGCCAGGGCGGCGGAGTGGTGGGCCATCTCCTCGTACATCTCGGCGTTCTTGCCCAAGTCCTTGGGGGCGTCGCGGGAGATGACGCGCAGCATGGCGTCGATGCCGTCGGTGTCCTTGGGGCCGACGCCGATGCCCCCCTTCTTCCTGATCTTGAACAGATCCATGACGATCTCGGTCTCCTCGGCCTTCTTGGCGGCGGCCTCGGCGAGCTTGCCTGCGCCCGCCTTGTCCCCCTTGTTGAGGGAAGCGACGATCGCCTTGACCGAGGCGACCAGTTCCTTGTTCTCGCCGGCGAAGGCGAAGCCGCCGACCAGGACCATGCTGACGAGGGCGAGGAGCGACAGCCCCAAAGCCCACATGCGCACCGGTTTCATGCACATCTCCCGTGGTTGAAAAGAGTTCTCGGTTCCATTGCCATTCTAGCAGGGAGTCAAGCGGGGCTTGGCTCCGTTGAGATCGTTGTCATATAGCCCCCGGCTTGCCGGGGGTGCGGCGCGGCCCACGATCGGGATTCATCGAATCG
This sequence comes from Planctomycetia bacterium, assembly GCA_043720335.1. Lineage (GTDB taxonomy): Bacteria > Planctomycetota > Planctomycetia > Gemmatales > Gemmataceae > JAYSSW01. The sequence goes on along the minus strand of JAYSSW010000898.1, from coordinate 1,977 downwards.
GCGTGGGTCGCGCCCGCGCTCCGCTGCGCGTCGCGGCTAAACGGTCACTGCTTCTTCGCGCCGGAGATGGGGGCGCCGCCGAAGACGGCGCGGTCGTCGCGGAACATCCAGCGGATGACCATCTCGCGGTCGATGTGGGACAGGTCGACGACCGGCGTGCCGCCGTAGCGGGAGGCGAACTCGGCGCGGAGCACGTCGCTGCCGGCGCCGTCGCCGCGGTTGGGCAGGAAGGCGGGCATCTTGTTCTTGTCGCAGTGGCGCAGCACGCTGGAGGGGGACATCACCATGAGCCTCACCCACTCCTCGGAGCCGTAGCCGGTGAGGTCCGGCCCCGTCTCGCTCCCCTGCCCGTCGAAGGCGTGGCACTTCACGCAGCTGAAGGCGCGCGGGTTCTTCGTCTTCTTGGCGTCGGCGAACAGCGCACGGCCGAGCTTGTTCAGCTCCTTGTCGCGCTTGTCGGCCGGGTTCGCCTGGTCGGCGAGCCATTCCGACAGCTTGTCGAGGTCGCGGTCCTGCTCCGCGACCTGTTCCTTAGTCATCTTCTTGCGTGCTTCGTCCAGGTTGCTGCGCCAGCCCTTCATGCCCTCCAGGTCGGTCCTGCCGAAGAACCGCTCGTGTCCGGGGTTCTCCAGGAAGTCGCGGATCCACGGCTTCTTGCCGAAGCCCGCAAGGTCGGGGGCGATGAACTTGCCCTCGGTGAACGTCCCCCACGGGTCGGCCTTGGCGCCGGAGTAGGAATGGCAACCCGCGCAGTTCATCTTGAAGAGTTCGCGCCCCTTGGTCATGGGGTCGTTGCGCATCATGATGGTGGCGCCCTCGACAGGAGCGCCGGCCATCGCCAGCTGGCAGGCGCGGGCCGCCAGCTTCTCCGCCGTGGCGGTGTCCTCGACGAACTTCAAGGCGTTGACGTAGCCCTTGTTGTATTCCTGGAGTTCCTTCGTCGAGAGGTCCGGCTCCCCCTTGTCATTGAGCTGCTTCTGATGCTTGACGAGGCCGAACAGGATCGGCTCCGGGCAGTCATCCTTGAAGGCCAGCAGCGTGAGCATGCCGACGGCGCCGAGCAGGGTCAGCATCACCAGCACGCTGACGAAGTGCCCGAACTTGCGCATGCGTCCGTAGCCCAGGAGCGGCAGCACACAGAGGAGCAGCATCACGCCGTTGGGGATGTGGACGGTGCCGATGAGGACGAGGTCCCCCTCGAAATACTTGAGGAGTTGGAACAGGAAGAGGAAGTACCACTCGGGCCGGGCGGGATAGTCAGGGGTCTGGCGGTCAGCAGGGGCGTCGAGGCCGGCGCCGGCGCCCTGCTGGCCCAGGTGGGCGATCTTCTCGTAGGTCGTGGGTGCGGCGCCGTTGGGGTCGATCGGCGTTTCGACCGGGTGGCCGTGCCCTTTCAGGACGAGGGCGAGCATGACGCCGAACACGACGAGGCAGGCGACGAGGTCGTAGAAGGCCTGGCGCGGCCAGAACGGCTCGCTGCCTGGCTTGTGCTCGTTGCCCGGGCTGGTGACCAGGCCGTCGATGTTCTCCTTGCAGGTGACGCCCTGGCGGCGGAAGACGACGATGTGGACGACCAGCAGGATCACCAGGGCGAGGGGGAGGATGGCGACGTGCAGGCCGTAGAAGCGGGTGAGCGTGAGGTTGCCGTAGTCGGGACCGCCGATGATGACCTGTTTGAGCCAGTCGCCGATGACAGGGATGGTGCTGGCGATGTTGGTGGCGACGTTGGTGGCCCAGTAGCCCTTCTGGTCCCAGGGGAGGAGGTAGCCGGTGAGGCTGAGTCCGAAGGTGAGTCCGAGCAGGGCCATGCCGAGCCACCAGTTGACCTCGCGGGGGGGGAGGTGGGCGCCGGCGATGACGACCTGGAGCATGTGCAGGGCGAGCAGGACCATCATGGTCTGCGAGCCGAAGTGGTGCAGTCCGCGGATGAGCCAGCCGAAGTCCATCTGGTACTGGATGTAGTGGACGCTGGACCAG
>JAYSSW010000897.1:0-6338 GCA_043720335.1 Planctomycetia bacterium | reverse complement strand
GCCGCCATGCGATCCCCTCGCTTGCGCTCAGGGTTAGTAGAGTGCGTCGATGCCTCATTCTCGACCGCGCAAAGCATAGACGCACGCCGAAGGGGGCTTCGCTTGCTCGCCATCCACGACATTCCGATCGACGACACGTTCGCCGAGGCGTTCCCGATGACGGCGGCGCGGCTCGTCGTCACCGCCGAGACCGCCGGCTGGGCGCTGACCGCCGGCCAGGTCGCGACCGGGTTCGCCTCGTCGGTGATCGGCTGCGACGTCGAGGCGGCCATCGAGCGCGTCCTGGCGCCCGACGACACCCCCGACGGCCGGCCCGGCGTCAGTTTGCTGATGTTCGCCTTCAGCCGCGACGCGCTTCAGAAAGCCGTCATCAACCGCGTCGGCCAGTGCGTGCTGACCTGCCCCACCACCGCCTGCTACAACGGCCTGCCCGTGGTGAAAGAGAAGTCGATTCGCGTCGGCGGCAACCTCCGCTTCTTCGGCGACGGCTGGCAGTTCTCCAAGAAACTCGAAGGCAGGCGCTACTGGCGCCTCCCCGTCATGGACGGCGAGTTCGTCTGCGAAGACCTGTTCGGCACCGTCAAAGGCGTCGGGGGCGGCAACTTCCTGCTGCTGGCGCGCACGCAGTCCGAAGGCCTCGCCGCCGCCGAGGCCGCCGTCGCCGCCATCAAGCAGGTGCCCGGCGCCATCATGCCGTTCCCCGGCGGCGTGGTCCGCTCGGGCAGCAAGGTCGGCAGCCGCTACAAGAAGCTGAAGGCCAGCACCAACGACGCCTACTGCCCCACCCTGCGCGGCGTGGTGAAGTCGGACCTGCCCGAAGGCGTCAGCGCGGTCTACGAAGTGGTCATCGACGGCATCGACGAAGCGACCGTCGCCCAGGCGATGCGCGTCGGCATCCGCGCCGCCTGCCGCCCCGGCGTCGTCCGCGTCACCGCCGGCAACTACGGCGGCAAGCTCGGCCCCTTCCACTTCCACCTGCACGCGTTGCTCGCCGTTTAGCCGCGACGCGCAGCGGAGCGCGGGCGCCCCACCTCGACCAACGACACCTTCGAGCCGACCATGCTAACGCTCAAGTACACCGCCAGCACCACGATCCCCGTCGAGGCGGAGATCATCACCCCGGACCATCTCGCGGGCAAGTCGCCGCGGGAGATCGCCAAGCTCAAGGTGCAGCACGGCAACCGCGAGGAAGCGCTCGGCGACTTCTTCGCCATCGACGGCGACGCCTCCGATGGGCATCTCACCCTCGAAGGCGACTGCAGCCGCGTGAAGCTGGTCGGCGCCGAGATGAAGTCGGGACGCATCGACATCCGCGGGCCCATCGGCATGCACGTCGGCGCCGAGATGCGCGGCGGCGAGCTGCATGTGCACGGCAACGCCGGCGACTGGGTCGGCGCCGAGATGCGCGGCGGGCTGCTCCATGTCCACGGCGACGCCGGCCACCTCGTCGGCGCCGCCTACCGCGGCGGTCGCTACGGCATGCTCGGCGGCGCCATCCTCGTCGACGGCAAGGCGGGCAACGAGATCGGCGCCACCATGCGACGCGGACTCATCGCCGTCGGCGGCGACACCGGCGACTTCCCCGGCGTCGGACTCATCGCCGGCACCGTCTGCGTCTTCGGCGCCCCCGGCGTCCGCGTCGGCGCCAACATGAAGCGAGGCACCATCGCCCTGTTCGGCCCCCCCGCCCCGCTGCTTCCCACCTTCCGCTTCGCCTGCGTCTACCAGCCCGTCTTCATGAACCTCTACCTGCAACAACTCCGCCGCTGGAACTTCGCCGCAGCCCACGTCGTCACCGGCGGCCGCTTCCGCCGCTACGGCGGCGACCTCGTCGCTCTCGGCAAGGGCGAAATCCTGGCATGGGAACCCTGAGCCCGAAGCGCCAGCGAGGCAGCACGCGCGACGACGCGAGCGCATGGCCCGGCGACTCGCGCAGCGACAGCCAGCCGCAAGGCGCCGTGTCGCCTCGCTGCGCATTGGCGAACGGGAGACGACGTGGTTCGCGTCGCTGCGCGTGCTGCCTCGCTGGCGCTTCGGGCTCAGGGCGGGAAGGCTTCCGAACAGAGCATTCGCTGCTCTCACGCCGGCAGCGCCAGCGCCAGCTCGATGCGGCGCCGCGTCTCGGCGCGGCCCAGGATCGCGAGGATCTCGAAGACGCCAGGGCCGACCATCACGCCGGTCGTCGCCACGCGGAGGGCGTGGTTGATGTCGCCCCCTTCGATGCCCTGGGCCTGCTTGAAAGCGACCAGGTCGGCTTCGATGCTTGCCACGTCGAACGGGCCGTCGCTCGCGGCCGGCGTGTCGGCGAACTTCCGCAGCAGGGCCGGCATTCCTTCCTTGTGCAGCCGCTGTTTGACCGCTTTGGCGTCGTACTGCGGGTCGCGGAAGAAGAACGCCCCGTACTGGATCACATCGCTGAAAACCTTGAGCCGATCGGCGCACGCCTCGACCACCATGCGCAGCTTGGCGCGGGTGGCGTCGTCGATGGATTCGTCGAGCAGCCCGGCACGTTGCAACACCGGGATGACGCCGTCGACCTTGCGGTCGAGCGGGGCCGACTTCATCGTCTCGCCGGCCACCCAGAGCAGCTTGGCGGGGTCGAAGCTGGCCGGCGAATCGTTGACGCGCTCGAGGCTGAAATGCTCCAGCATCGTCGCCAGCGGCATGATCTCGGTCCGGTCGTCGAGCGACCAGCCAAGCCGGCCGAAGTAGTTGACCAGCCCTTCCGGCAGGTAGCCGAGCGAGCGGTAGAACGCCACGGTCGCCGGGTTCAGGCTCTCGTTCTTGCGGATCTGCTCGTCGGTCCAGTCGGCCGGCGCCGCGTGCGTCGCCCGCAGCATCGCGATCACGTCGGGCGTCATGAACTGCTGCATCTTCCGCTTGCTCAACTTCTCCTTCGAATTCGGCGCATTCACCACCGGCACATGCGCGAACACCGGGAGCGGTGCGCCGAGCGCCTGGTAGAGCAGCACCTGCGTTGGCGTGTTCGACAGGTGCTCGCGGGCCCGGATGATGTGCGTGATCTGCATCGCCACGTCGTCGACGACGGTGGCGAAGTTGTAGAGCGCGCTGCCATCGGCGCGGGCGACGACCGGATCGCTGATCGTGTCAGTCGAGACCGTGACGTCTCCACAGATCTTGTCGTGGATGACGACCTGCTGGCCGACCGGCACCTTCAGCCGCAGCACCGTCGGCGCGTCGCGGAAGCGCTGCGTGTTGTCGGCAGTATCCCGGAGTTGGCCCCGGCAGATGAACGACCGCTTCTCCGCCTCGGCCTGCTTGCGCTGCGCGTCAAGCTCGTCCTTGGTCGCGTAGCAGGGGTAGACGTGCCCCGACGCGAGGAGCTGCGTCACGGCGTCGCGGTAGAGATCCTTGCGCTGCGACTGGAAGTAGGGGGCGTGCGGCCCGCCGACCTCGGGGCCTTCGTCCCAGTCGAGGCCGAGCCAGCGGAAGCCGTCGAGGATGGGCTGCAGGGCCTCGGGTCGGTTGCGGTCGGCGTCGGTGTCGTCGATGCGGAGGATGAACTGCCCGCCGTGCCGGCGCGTGAAAAGCCAGTTGAACAAGGCGGTGCGGACGCCGCCGATGTGCAGGTAGCCGGTCGGGCTGGGAGCGAAGCGGGTGCGGATCGTCATGGGATGGTGTTCACCGAGTAGCGAAGATTGGTCAATGATGGAACGCAAGCCCCACCATGAGCAACGCGATTGGTGGGGGTCGAACCCCCAGGAATCGCTTCGCTCATCCTGGGGCTTGGGGGATCGTCTCGGGTTCGCCCGCCGCGTCCTTCGGCTTGCCCCGGCCTTCGACGAGGGTGACGGTGACCCCCTCCTGCACGACCTTGCCGTGCTGGTTGAGGATCTGCCGCTGCCAGCTCAGGACGCTGCGACGGCCCCGCGCCCGCTCGGTCTTTTCGAGCAGCTTCACGCGCACTCGGATCGTGTCGCCGATCACCACCGGCTCGCGGAACGTCCAGTCCTTCATGCTCATGAAGGCGAGCGTCCGCATCGGCGGCGTCGTCAGCCCCAGCCCCGTGCTGATCGACAGCACCAGCAGGCCGTGCGCGATCGGCTGGCGGAACGGCGTCGTCTTCGCGAACTCGTGGTCCATGTGGATCGGGTTGAAGTCCCCCGACACCCCCGCGAAATTCACGATGTCCGCCTGCGTCACCGTTCGGCCCAGCGATTCCCATTCCTGCCCGACCTGCACGTCGTCGGCGTACAGGTGCGCGCTCGTGAACGACATGGCTTGCTTCCTCTCGGTTGCTGCACGCGGGATTCCTTCTTCGCGCGGCGCCCGCGCTCCGCTGCGCGTCGCGGCTAAACGGTCGGCGCGGGGTCCGCCAGCAGCGGGCGCGGCGTGCGGTCGTGCGGGTCGATGCCGACGTAGACGATCTCCGCTTCCGTCACCTGCAGCACGTCGGCGCCGCGCTCGACTTCGACGTGGACCTGCATCGTGACCGACGAACGCCCCAGCCGCACCAGCCGCGTGATGAAGCGCACCACGTCGCCGACCATGACCGGCTTCTTGAACTCGACGCGGTTGACGGCGACCGTGACGAGGAACGGCAGCCCGCCGCCGGCCTTCTGCACCTCGCGCCGCGCCCCGACGGCGCCGGCCTGGTCGATGTAGCTCAGGATGACGCCGCCGAAGATCGACCCCAGCGGGTTCGTGTCGCGCGGCATCATCACGACCTGGATCGCCAAATACGGTTCAGACACGCTGCATGCTCCTCATTCCAACGAAGTTGTCGCGCTCCCATTCGATCATTGTACGCCCCGCTCGCGGCGCACGATGCGGACGCCGGCGGCCATGTTCGCGAGCTTGCGCTGGGCGACATGCCGGGCGGTCTGCGAGAAGCCGCAGTCGGGCGTGACGTGGACGCGCTCGGCGTCGATGTGTTGCAGCACCATCCTCAGCCGTTCGGCGACCAGCTCCGGCGGCTCGATCCAGGTGTTCTTCACGTCGACCAGGCCGACAGCGACCTCCATGGGCGCAGGAATCTGCCGCAGCAATTCAATCTCCGCCATCTCGCGGCTGGCGAACTCCAGGGCGAGCTGCTGCACCGCCGCCCTGGCCAAATGCGGGAACAGCGGGGCGTAGCTGCGCCAGCCGACCGCGCGGCCCCGGTAGTTGCCGAAGCACATGTGCATGCTGATCTTCGCCTTCACTCCATCGCAAGTCCGGGCGATCAGGTCGAGGAATTCGTCCGGATGATCGGGATGGCACGCGAAGCTCGGCTCGTCGAGCTGCACGAAATCGACCCCAGCGGCGACAAGCGCTTTCATCTCTGCGTTGACGATCGGCAGCATCGCTTCGGTCACTTCCGCCCGGTCGCGGTACACGTCGCCCCCCTGGATGCAGCCCGCCAGCGTGAACGGCCCCGGCACCGGAACCTTCACCGGCGCGTCGGTCAGCTGCCGCAGCCGGCGGTGCTCCTCGACCAGCCCCAGCCCCTTCGGTGCAGTCAGCGGCGAAATGCAGCGGTAGCGGCTGCGCTGGTCGTGCGCCGGCGCGCCCCACTTCCGACCCGTCGGCAATTTTTCGATGCCGCTCAGATGGTCGTAGAACCCGAGGTTGAAATCGACGCGCTGCATCTCGCCGTCGGTGACGAGGTCGGCCCCGGCGCGAAGCTGGTCGTCGATGGCCAGACGAACCGCGTCGCGCAGCGCCTCCTCGCGGTCGTCGGGACCGAACAGGTCGGGCTGCCGGGCCGCGTCGTCGCAGAACTTGGCGTACCAGCCCGGTAGCGCCCAACTGCCGATCACCGTCGCAGGAAGCAGCGGAAGCATGGCGAACCCAACCTCGTTGCGGGGAGAGCGGAGCAACGGTCATGTTATCGTTCCATGGCGATTCGCGTGATGCCGCGGCTTCGGCGATGGGTTGTTTCTGGATTCCCGGCATGGACGTCGCGAAGTAGAATGGGTCGAAGGAGCCGTCATGCCGATCCAGCCCTTCGACCGCGTCCGCAACGTGCTGCCTCCGCACCTGGGCGACCCCACGCTTCATGAACATCAATCGCCGTTCTCCTGTACGATGTTGGAATTCTGCCAGCGATTCTCCTCGACCGCAGTTCGCAGGGGGATGCTGGAAGGACTGCTGGACCTGCGAGCGGAGCTGCGGTCGCTGGGGATCCAGGGGTTCCAGTGGCTGGACGGGAGCTTCGTCGAAGCCATCGAGCGAAGCAAGGGCCGCGATCCGAACGACATCGACGTGGTCACGTTCGTCGCGACGCCGGGAACTCCGGCGGAATTGAACACGTTGCTCCTGAAGCCACGGCCTGAGCTGTGGGTTCCCGGCCAGGTAAAACCACGATATTTCGTCGATCATTACCTGGTCTCACT
>JAYSSW010000896.1:0-13656 GCA_043720335.1 Planctomycetia bacterium | reverse complement strand
CTTGCAGGTGGCCGCCGCTGGCGAGGCCCTGGATCGCCAGGCTCGCGGACAGGCCGGGGTTGGGCCAGCTGAGGGCGGCGGCCAGCGGCGTGACCGCGTCCTCCTGCGACGGCCGCTGCTGCAAGCGCGCCAGCACCTGCGCGAGCAGCTCGCCCGCCTCCAGCCGTTCCGCCTTCGGCTTGCGCGTGTCGGTGAAGGTTCGGCTCAGCGACGGCACCTGCGACAGCAGCCAGGCGTCCAGCTGCACGACGAGTGGCGCGATCGCCAGCCGCAGGTTCTGCTGGTCGGCGCTGCGCTGCGCACGCAGGGCGGCCGAATGCGCTGCGATCAGCTCCGGCGCGGCGGGGATGGCTTTGTCCGCGTGCAGCTTCGCCAGATGCGCCGCCAGCGTGCGCGTCTGCTCCATGCGTGCGGCGAGCGGTGTCGTCGTGTCGGCGAGCGCTTGCAGCTGGTCGAGCAATGGCGACGACACCGCCTTCGCCGTCGAAGTCGCGAGGTCGCCGGCGAGGGCGGCGTGGCACTTCTGCAGGTAGCTGTGCGCCACCGCGTTCTCGGCGTCGAGCCGCAGCGTCTTCTCGAAGGTCGCCACCGCCCGGCGCAGAATCTGCTCGCGCTGTTTGCGATCCTCGGCTCGCGTGAACTGGTTCGAGTACGAGAACAGCGTCATGCCCAGGTCGTTGAGGACGACCCAGTCACTGGTGAAGTCAAACTTGCGAGTTTGATCTTTGTTCTTCGGATCGACGACCTGCTCGAAGTGCTTGATCGCTTCCTCAAGGTTGTTGTTGAGGGCGTTGACGCGGCCGTTGAGCCAGGCGACGGTCTGCCAGGGGGCTTTCGGCTCGCAGTCGCGGGCCTTGATGAGCATGTCGCGGGCTTTGTCGAGATACGGGCTGCCGTGCGCGACGTAGACGCGCGCGAGGTTGACGAAGGCGTGGGCGTGGGCGTCTTTCGTGTCCTTGAAGTCGTCGCTGAGAAGGCGCAGGAAGGCGTTCTCGGCGGGGACGAGGGTGCTTTTCGAGCCGCTGCCGTCGCTGCTGCCTTCGAGGAAGTTGCCGATGCCGTAGTCGTTCCAGCGCTGCCAGGCGAGCTTGATCGGCGAGGTCTGCGCGGGGACTGACTCAGCGACGCCAGCGACGGGCAGGATCACGGTGTCGGAGCAGAGATCGACAATGGGGAGCTTCGGCGCCTTCCCCTTGCCGTAGATGTATTCGAGGTACGGCGTGTCGAACTTGCGGTAGCGGACGCGGGCTTTCAGCTCGATGGGGCCAGTGATGTCCTTGGGCACCGCGAACTGGTAGTGGACGACCTGGGCGGCGCCGGGGGCGATCTGGTGGTCGTAGAGGGGGGTGAAGATGTCCTGCGGGTTGCGGCGGTCGATGCGGTTGCCGAAGCGGTCGAGCATGAGGACGTTGAGCGTGTGGGCGCGCGGATCGAGGGCGCCTTCGTCGTCGCCCGTGAGAAGGCCGGACGAGCCGATGATTTTTCCGCCTGATTTGGCGGTGAACTCGACCCAGACCTCGTTGGAGTCGGCGGTCCCCTGGGTGAAGTGGTGCCCCATGTTGAGGGTGCGCAGGACGGTTTCGACGAAGTAGACGCGGCCCGCGTGCAGCTTGGGCAGATGCGGGCGGAGCGGCTGGTTGTCGACGAGCGGGCCGTCGATGCCGCGCTGCTGGTCGTTGATCTCCTTGAGGCCGAACAGGTCGATGCGCAGCGTGGGCGACTTGCCGTCGGGGCCGTTCACCAGGAATTTCTTGACGTTCTCCATCGCGTCGACGCACTGGGGGTGCTTGTCCTTCATCAGTTCGTGCAGGCCGGTGTTGCCTCCGGGGAACTGGTGGTCGTGGATCTTGCGCTTGCCGGACCCGTCGAAGTCGCGGGCGCCGAAGTCCTTGCTTTCGACGAGCGCCATGTGGCAGTCGGCGCAGTTGTTCTTGGCGCTGGCGGGGTAGTAGAAGCTGCGGGCGCCGTGCCCCGAGACGCCGCTGAGGTGGAACGAGTCGTTGGTGTTCTGGCCGCGATGGAACTCCTTGTAGCGGGTGACCTCCTGGGGCAGCCCGACCTTGTGGCAGGTGGAGCAGAACTCCTCGCTGCGGTGGAACGGCTTGAGGAACGTCTTCTTGTGCAGCTCCGGCTTCGCCTTGATGAGCTGGTTGTTGATCCACTGCAGGGCGGGGTTGTCGCTGAACGCGAACGGGTAGTGGTCGACCTCGCCGATCGTGTAGTCAGCGTTGCCGGACCGGCTGTTGACGTGGCTGACCGAATGGCACACCACGCACGTCACGCCGGCGCTCGCGGTCGGATTGTCCTTCACGTCGAAGTTCGGGTCGTCGAACTGACCGCTGAAGAACGGCACCGGGTCGTGGCAGCCCGCGCACCAGCGCGACGCGCGCACGCCGGCGACGCGGCGCGTCTCCTGCACGCTGAACAGGTACGCCGGGTTGTTGAACGAGCTGAAGTGGTGGACCGACTTGCGGTGCGATTCATACGCGTCTTGGTGGCACTTCATGCAGTACTCGTCCATCATCAGCGACTCGGCGGCGATGAACTTGCCGTCAGCGGTGCGGGCGCGCGACGGCTCGAAGTACTTCTCGCCCTCGGTCGATCCCTTGGCGAACCACTGGCGCGGGTTCTGCGAGTGCATGCCGAGCATCGCCGCGACGAAGACGACCACCGCGCCGCCCCAGGCGTAGACCCACTTCCACTGGATGCGCGGGCCGGCCTGGCGGTGCTTCACATAGGCCCACACCGCTGCGACGGGCAGGAGAATGTGCAGCCACAGCACGACCTGCCGCATGATCGAGTCGGTCGGGAGTTGTGGGAAGCCTTCGAGCTGAACAAGGACGATGCCGGTCGCGACGACGATCAAACCAAGGATGAGGACGACGATGCCAAGCCGGACAGCGACGCGGTTCGGGCGGTGGTACGACGTGTAGAGATGGACGCCGCCGAAGACGAGGAGCGGAACGACGAGGGCCAGGCCGACGACGATGTGGGCCAGCACCATGCCGATGGAGAAGAAGGTTTGCAGGGTCTCTTGGCGGACCGCTTCCATGCCGCGGATGGCGAGCAGGTAGAAGCCGGTGGCGCCGAGGAAGGCGCAGCAGCCGAAGATGAAGAAGAGGAAGCCGCGCAGCGTGGGGCCGAGGGCGGGGACGTAGCCGCGCGGGCGGGCGGGAGCGGGGGTCGGCTGCGGAGAGGGCAGCGGGTCCATGGGCAATGCCTCCGTTTGCAATCCAATCGACGTGCGGGACGAAGCATGATGATGAAGAACCGACGAGGGGACACCGTCATTATTACGCGGCCCGACGCGAAAAGGAACGCCAACCGCGCGCGACGCAAGTTCGTTGTCGAGAGACGGCGGGGTCACAACGCGCGTTGACCCTGCCGCCTATCGGCAGCAGGCTTGATGGTTTCACTTCGCGACCTGCTTCAGCAGCTCCAGCGCTCTCGCCGTGATCGCGCGCGAGGCATCGATCTCCAAGTAGCTGGAGCGGGCGCGCCAGGTTTCGTAGCCGCCCAGGGCGTGCTGCTCCGGCGTCGGCAGGTAGCCGTGGTAGCCGTTGGCGAGCGACTGCGTGAAGGTAGTTTTGAGAGGGCTTTTCGCCTTGATCTCCAGGCCGATCTCGACGAACGTCTCGCACGGGATCGCCACGATGCCCAGTTCGCCGACGCGGTGCGCTTGCACGATCGCCTTCACCTTCGCGGGGTACTTCGCCATCAAAATCGTCTCGCGCGCGTAGACCTCGGCCGGCGTCGTCAGCACCGGCTTCTTCGCGTTCGCAAGGATCCCCGTCGCACGGGCGACCTCGGCTTCCGTCGGCCGGCGCACGCCCAACTCGATTTCCGCCTGCGCCGACGCGAGCGGCAGCCAATCGCGGTGCTCGACCTTGCGCTGCGCGGCCAGCGTCGCCTGCGCCACGCTCTCGGCGACGACGCGGGCCTGCTCGCCCGGCTCCTTCTTGCCCAGTGACACACCGGCGAAGTTGACGTTGTTGATGTCGCCGCTGGTCCCGTTCGACATGGCCGCGACGAAGTCGGCGTCTCCCTTCAATAGTGTCCGCATGCGCTCGGCGTAGATGCCGAAGTAGTCGGCGGACAGGTCGGGCATGCCGCCGACGTAGTGCAGGGAATAGTTGGCGAAGAGGGCGAGGGGCCTGCCGTCGCGCGCCTGCACCGACAGGAAGGTGATGCCGGGGTCGATGGGGCCGGCTTGTTCGACGAGGTCGGCGTGCTGGTGGCCGGGGTTCATGCGGACGCGGTCGGTCCCCTTGCCGAACGGGTCCGTGAGCAGCACCGAACCGGGCTTCACCTTCCAGCGGCGATTGAAGAGCTGGGTGGCGTCCGCGCCGACGCCCCAGCCGATCTTCGCCGGCGCCAGCCGCGCGTGCGCTTTCGTGATGCCGTCGGCGATCAGCCCCGGCAGCGCTTTGGCGTAGTCCGCGTCGGGGTCGCTCTGGAAGACGCCGGCCACCGTCGGGGCGGTGTGCGTGTGCGTCGCCGAGACGACGATGCGCTCCGGCGCCAGCCCGGTAGTCTTACCAATGAGCCGTTTCGCCTCGTCGGTGATCTCGCGCGGAATCATGCAGCTGTCGCACACGACGATGGCGAGCTGGTTCGTTCCATCGTCAAGGACCAGGCAGCGCGCGTGCAGCCGGTCGTGGGCGCGCTTCACCATGCGGTCCTGGAAGCCGCCGTTCGACGAAACCGGGAACTTCGTCGGCGTGATGTCCTGGGCGAACGCTCCCGCGCGGAAAACCTTCTCCTGCGCAGAAGCGAAACATGCCGATCCCGCAAGCAGCAACAGCCATGAAAGAACGATCCTGCGATGCATGACGACCCCCTTGGCGAAACGTGGAACGCGGCAAAGCCGCATCGTATTTCAAGGGGCGAACGAACGCAAACACGAGATGATGGTTTTGTTCGGGAACCATGCCAAGGCCATCGATGGTTCAGCCATCGCTCAAAGGTCGCCGATCCCCGTCCATTCGACGACGGTGAACTCGCCGTTCGCTTCGCGCAGCCGCATCGCCACGCCGTGCTCGTCCCAGAAGACGCCGAACGAGACTTGCACCTCGCATTCGGGGGGCTGCGAGGCTTTCGCCTGAACCTGGTGGAGCGACACGTCCGCGTGCTTGAGCACACTCGAAAGATCGCCTTCGGTCGGAGGCGTCCGGCGAAGTTGGCGCCACTCTCGTTCGTCGTAGCCGGCCTGGGCGCTCTGCGAGTAGAGGTCGAACAACAGCCGGCGATATTCGTCGCAAGCACGGAGGTGGGCCGCCCGGTACCGCTCCCAGAGCGCGAACAGCTCGTTGTCGGGGACGGGCGTCACTTGCTTCGGCGCGTGCAAGTACCAGGACAGCTCGAACTTCGCAAGGTCGGACGCCAGGCACGGAACGGAGCCGAAGAGAATCTCGCCGTACCCGGCATCGAAGCGCGCTTCGTACGGACCGATGGCCTGCAATCGCGCCCGAATGTCCGGGCCGAACGGGTCGCTGGACGTGCTGCGTTGTTTCGCCATGCGTGATCTCCAAGCTTGGCTCGCCGGATCAAACTCACGTCCTTGCGTGGCTTTTCCGCTCCCTGCCGGTCGCGGCTCTGGTCGCTGCGGTTAGCTCTCCTCTTCCGCGAACGGGGCCACCGACAGATGCGTCACGCCCACGTCCGCCTCGAACGGCATGGAGTGGTCGCCGGCGGCCAAGTCGTGGACGCGGCGCTCGGCGGGTTGGCCGTCCGCGACGCGGCGCGTCTCAACCTCGACCGATGGCAGGCCGAGGCGGCGGAACAGCCACTCCGCCGCCGGGTGGAAGTCGTTCCAGCCCGCCAGCAGCCGGCCGAGGTTCCGCGTGTCGTTGTTGGTAACGTCGCAGTCGCAGTCGCCGATGACCCACGAAGTCATGCGACGGAGCGAATGTATCTGGAAGCCGTGCTCGGGCGCGACCAGCCGCACCTCCTCGAAGAGGTGGTCGCGGAAGCCCGTCAGCCAGCGGAGCAGCGCCGCCGAGTCATTGTCTCCTGCGCGGGCGAGGGCGTCCGCCCAGGCGAAGATGGCGGCTAGATCGCCAGAGCGAACCGCGTCGATGATCTCGGCCGACACCGCGGGCACATTGCCGAACACCGGCGGATCGACCTCGACGTGTTTGCCGCGAGGGTTTTGGCGCGTGAGCATCTCAAGGATCACGTCGCGCGTCCATTCCACCCAGGGGCGCGGGTCGTCGGGGCTGCGAAACATCCAGGGATGAAAATAAAGCGGCTTGGCGAACGAGAACCCGCCCGCCTCGGCCCACGCGTCCACCATAAGGTCCTGGCACGCGAGCTGCTTCATGGTGAGCGGATCGACGTTGTCCAGCCCGAGCGCGGCGATCTCCGCCGGGCTGATGAGCCGTGGCAGCGGGTCGGCGTGCTTGAAGCTCCAGTAGCGCGAATGAGGGCCGGGATCCCAGCAGAAGTTCCACACGGGGTGGTTGACTTCCACGTTGCGGATCATGCAGTACAGCGATGTCGCCCGCTCCGTCGGCTTCCGCTTCTTGAAGAGGACGCGCGGCCAGCCGGCGAACTCGGCCCGCACCGGCGCCAGATCGTCGCGAAACCGCTGACGACAGCGGTCGAACAGCTCCATCGCTTCTGCCGACATGGGATTGGGGTCCTCGCAAGACAAGGGGGGTTCCAGCATGCTCAGGAAGGCTCGCCGTCACTCGCCGATCCAGATCTTCATCACGAGATGGTCGTTTCGCCGAACGATGCCGGGGATCACCTCGAAGCCACATTGCTCGTAGAAGCGGATGGCTCGCGTGTTGTCGCGATGAACCATCAGCACAAGCCACGGGGCGATGTTTGACGTATCATCGGTTTGGCCACGCGCGAGTGCCTGAGCTTCGGCGATCAGATGCCCCATGATCTGGCGCGAGTACCTCCAGTCCGGGTCGGGCGGTTCGCCGTGAAATTTCTGGTCGATGCCGAGCATGGGGATCAACACCAGCGTCGATTTCGCCCCGTCGGGCGGCGGCCACTTCCATGTCGACATTCCCAAGGAACCGAAGCCGACAATCTCCCCCGTCGCGTTCTCGAAAAGCCAGACGCGGGTGCCTCGCTTCATCGAATCGAACACGTCCGAACCGAGAATCCATTCGGCGACATGCCGCGACCACGGCTCGTCACCGCACGAAAACCCAGCCAGGCGAGCCTGGTCGGCTTCGGTGAAGGGGACCGCGTAGAGCTGGTGCGGGTGTGGCGTCATCCGCGACTCCCGGCTAGGGACGGGGTGGAAGCAACTTCGCCCGCACCGTGGGCCGGTTCTTCTTCGACGTGTCGGCGAACGCGGCGGCCTCCGCTTCCGTCATCTTGCGGCCGTCCTGCTGGAACTCGGCGACCGCGTCGAGCAGGTCGGCCACGTCGATGTCCGGCCAAAGGTCGCAGGGCTGCACGCCAAGCGCTTCCGCCAGCTTCAGAATCGTCTTCTTCTGGGGGCGGCACATGCGGCGGAGCATCTGGGAAATCGCGGGCTGGGAACAGCTGACGCGTTCCGCAAGCTCGCACTGGGAAACTTGTTTCGCGTCCATCAGCTCCCGGAGCCGCCGGGCGAACGTCTCCTGCTGGGCGGTTGGCGCATCCGTTTCCATCGGGTTGAGGAGCAGCGCGTCCGCGATCGTCGTCAATGCTCGCTTCCGCACCGCCAGCGTGGTTCGTGGATCCTTCACGACCTGGAGCGATGAGACAACGATCTGCTGCACCTCGTCGCTGCATTCAACGAGGGCGCCAAGGAATCTCTTCCGTTCCGCCACGGGCATCGAGCGCGCCCACTCAAGTAAGCACGCGACGGAATCGAGCCGTGTCACCGTTCGCGGGTCGTCTAGCAGCGAGGTTTCTGTCATCGTCATCCTCCAGCGAGGGCGAGGTTCCGATAACATTAATATAACATTTCTGGTGGCCGGGTCAAGAGTCGGTCGCGCTCTATTCGGAATCACAGGGGCGATTCATGGCTGCCAAGGTCGATCACGCCGGAACCACATAGGGGTACTGCGGCCAGGGCTGCAAGTATTCGATGGACACCGGCCCGCTCCCATCGTTCTCACTCGCCAGAACAAACGAACTCGGACAGGCTACGATGTCCGACCATCGGACCTCGGCAGCGAACATGACCAGATCGCCATGGTCGAGATCCAGCGAGCCGAACTGTCGTTGGTCGGGGAGCCACAGAAACAGCCAGGCCGGGAAATCCACACTTGGCCGGGGGAGCGCCTTGCACCAAGTTGACTGCCGGCACCGCGTAGTAGCCGCCGTCGTAGCGGTGCGGATCGTCGCTCGCGAACGGGGCCATGTTCGGCGTCAATTCAATCGTGTCGATCCGCAGTTCTTCGAGGGGAACCAGCGTGACCGTTTCGTAGTAGCCCGCTTCCAACGTCCGCGTGCCGCTTCGAAGAAAGGCATCAAGGTCGGCCGGGATTCCAGGCACACCCATTCGAGCACCTTTGTTTCAACGGAGATCGTACCACTCGACGGCTTTCGGAAGATCATGCTCGGACGAGGCGAAAACTTCCATCACCGCGTGGTGCCACCGCTTTTTGCCGGCCGCGGTTCCAACTCTGGCGAGCCGTGCCCCGTGAGGGGCCGGGTAACGGCGACGCCGCAGGCGAGCCGGATTTCGTGCGGGGCGGCTTGACGCTCGCCTGCGGCATCGCCCGTTACCCGGCCCCTCACGGGGCACGGCTCGCCATTGCGTCGCGCTGCTACTTCAGCACGATCTGGCTGCTCGTCGTGTTGGCGTGGCCGGCGAACAGCGAGCGGCCGTCGGGGGCGAACGTCAGCGACGTGATTTGGCTGTCGACTTCCAGCGAGGCGATCTCGTCGCCGTCGATGCTCCACAGGCGGAGCGTGTGGTCGGCGCTGCCGGACGCGATGAGTTTGCCGTCGGGGCTGAACGCGACGCAGGCGACCTCCGACTCGTGGCCGACCAGCTCGTTCAAGAGTTGCTCGTCGGCCAAATTCCACAGGCAGATGGTGTGGTCGACGATGGCGCCCGTGACACGGGCGCCGGTCGGGTCGAAGGCGATGCTGGTGCAGCCCTCGAAGATCGAGGCGACCTCGGCCCGTTCGCTCAGGTTCCACAGGCTGACGGCGCCGTCGGAGCCGCCGGTCGACATCACATCAATGCCGCCGACCGCGAGCAGGTCGGCGTTCTTCGGATGGAACGCCAGCGACGTGACGGCACAGCCCTGCAGCGCGTCCTGGATGTGCAGCACCGGTTCGCCGTCGGCGACGCTCCAGATCCAGACGTATTCGCCACGGTCGTTGGCGGAGGCGAGCAGTTTGCCGTCGGGGCTGAACGCGAGCCGAGTTGAGATGACCCCTTCGTGCTCCCAGCTGGCGAGCTGGGCGCCGGTGGAGGCGTCCCAGAGGCGGATGGTCGCGCCGCAGGCGCCGGCGACGACGCGGCCGTCGGGGCGGAAGGCGACGGCGTGGACGATGGCGCCGGCGGTGTCGAGCGGAACGACAGGCGTGCGGGAGTCGATGTTCCAGACGCGCGCCGCCGAGCCGCCGCCGTTGCTGACGAGCTTCGAGCCGTGGACCGCTACGGAGGTGGGGGTGACGGGCCTGGGGCCGGCGCCGATGAGGGGCTGTCCGGTGGCGACGTCCCAGAGGTGGATCATGCGGTCGCCGTTGGCCGCCAGGCGCCTGCCATCGGGGCTGAACGCGAGGGTGCGGATCTCGGCTTCGGGGCCTTGCAGCTTGTGCAGGCACTTGCGCTGGGCGAAGTCCCAGACGTGGATCAGCATCGCCGAGTCGGCGCACGCCAGCCGGCTGCCGTCGGCGTTGAACGCCAGGGCGGTGACCTGCGTGCTGTGGCTGTTGAGCAGGATGACCGGCTCGCCGGTGCGGGCGTTCCACACGCGGGCGGTGGTGTCCCAGCCAGCGGAGACGAGATGCACGCCGTCGGGATGCCAGGCGAGGGCGGGGATGCGGTCGGTGTGGCCGGCGCACTGGCTGACGCGCTCGCCGGTGGCGAGGTCCCAGACGCTGACGAGCTTGTCCTCGCCAGCGGCGGCGAGCAGTTTGCCGTCGCGGCTGATGGCGAGGGCGCTGATGGCCTTGGTGTGGAAGCGGAGCGGCTTGTCGAAGACGAGGTGGTGGCCGGCCGCGTCCCAGTAGCGGATGCTGCCGTCGTCGTGCCCGGTGGCGACGAAGCCGGCGTCGGGATGGAACGCCAGCGCCGCCACCCACGATTCCTGGCGGATCGCCGTCAGCACCTGCCCGGACGAGGCGTCCCAGATGGTGAGATCGTCGCTCGCCGAGGCCAGCACGCGCGCGTCGCCGCTGAAGGCCCACAGGGTCTCGAAGTCGCTGATGGCGTTCCATTCGAGGGGCTGGCCGGTCTCGGCGTTCCAGCGCCGCAGCACGCCGGGTTCCTCGACCGACAAGAGCGCGCCGTCACGGGCGAAGCCGAGCACCTGCACGTCGCCGTCGGTGTGCAGCTTGGGCTCGCCGAAGACGTGCTGGCCGGCGAAGGCGCTGGAAGGAGTCAGGGTCGAAGTCATGGCCTGGGTCCACTCTCGAAGGAAGCCGTCGCGCGGAGACGTGTAAACTTTACACCACTTTCGCGGCCAGGCGGCGAGGTTCGCGGCAAACGTGAGGAATACTCGCCCCCAACGCGGAACCGCAATGGGATTGTACAGCACAGCGATTTCATTCGCCACAACCGATCCGGCACGCAGAACAGGCGCAGCCGGCGCGGCTCGCGCAGATTCACGCTGTGGCGTGTCGTTAAAGCGGCCACCTGGAACGGGGCCGCCAGGCGAGACATTTCCTCTTCCCTCCGCTTCGGCTTTGATGACAAACCGTCGATGTGGTAGAATGAACAAGCGGACCCCAATGACCGTCGTAAGGGAGATGCGCCGTGGCGCTCCTGTTTCATGGCACCACGTTGCGACGGGCGTTTTCGATCCTCGCATCGGGGCCTGATCCCGGCTATGTGGAGCTGGGCGGAGACGTAGGCACCGAGAATTTCTCAGCGTGCCTCACCTTCGGGCCTTTTGAATGCGTTGGCAAGCCAGAGGACTACGCTTGCCGCAAAGCACGAACCGCGCATGACGAGGAAGGGGCAGCCCTGCTGATCGTGGAGGTTCCCGACGACCTTGTGGCATTGGCGGTGAACGAATGGTTTCCCTTGTCGCAAGGTTTTGTCCAGTTCGACTTGGGCGCAGGATTGGAAGAAGTGCGAGCGGCATGGCCTGACCTGGAAAAACGCGTCTTGTCCTTTCAAGCGAGGCCGACTCCATGAACACGACATCCCCAGCGACGGAGCTTGTCCGCAATGCCTTCGCGTCGCCGACGCGCGGCGTGATTGGGCTGGTGGACGACCTGCTTGCCGCGACGCGGCACGCTCCGCTGCGGATGGAATGGCGCCACGGCCTGTGCCGCGTGCAGTTCGGCGACGACGCCTGGATCGAAGCGCCGCTGCCACGTTCGGTGGTGCGTGCGGCGCTGGCGCGCGTCGCCGTCCTGTGCAACACGTTCAAGCGTGATTCCGTCTCCCCTTACGGCGGCGCGGGCAAGTTGATCGCCCCGCACGATCCCGGGTCGCTCATTGCCGTCCGTTTCACCAACACGCCAAGCGAGCAACGGTTGACACTACGCGGCGACCGAAAAACTTGTACCCGCGCGTTTCGGGCGTTAGAATGAAGAGATTGACCGAGGAACGCAACCATGACGATCATACCTAAGACGGTTCTGTTCTTCGCGTGTGAAGACGCCCGAGTGGACGAGGAAAACGGCGCGATGACGTTGGTGAGGCCAATCCACGTCGTGCGTCTGCCCCAAGGTGCGGACTACCCCTACGCGGTGGATCGATTCTTCTTCTACGGACTTCTCGCCAACGGGCTGGGCGACTTGCTTTGGCATGTTGAACTGCGCGACGAGGATGACGAGCTTCTCGGGCGAACCGAGTCAGCATCGATTCACTTCGACGCCAACAACCGTTTCGACGGAATCGAATTCCTGGCCGAGATCGCCACTTGGGAGTTGAGCGCTCCTGGTTTGTACCAATTCTCCCTGCGCTGCGATCAGTCGCCCGAACCGATGGCAACCGCAGAGCTTCGTTTCATTGAGGGTTGATCGCCATGTCGAATCCCAACCAACCTTGGAAGCGCAACTACCAAACGCTCCCCACCTTCAAGCTGAAATGGGCGGACGGCTTCGGCGTTCCCGCAGGCAAGGTCGCTGCGCCGCTGGAGCGGCGGATCAAATCGCTGCCGACCCTCAAGATGGAATGGGATGCAGCGCCGCCGGTGCTGCGTCTCGAATTCGAGCTGCGGCCCAACGCCGACCCTCTGGAAGCGACGCAGGCGATCCGAACCATGCTGGACGTGGTTTCCAAGCACTACCAGAGCATCGGCGGCACGGGGCTGGGCTACAATCCTGACCAGATTCGGGACAGCTCGACGAACGGCCTGATGCGTGTTGATCTGGTGCCGCTGGAATCGGGCGACAACGCGGTGTTGCGCGGACGGTTGCAGCAGGTCGAGCGGACGATTGCGGAGAACGGTTGCCCAGCAATGCCCGTGACCTGCATCCGCAGCCGGGTGGCGTAGCGGGCTATGTCACCCCCAGGAATCGCTTCGCTCATCCTGGGGCTTGGCGGCGTGCATTTTTTCCGCACGTTTCTTCTCCTGCCTTTTCCTCTGTGTTCTCTGTGCCTCTGTGGTTCGTTCTTCCCGGATTGCCGCCGTTTTTCGCTTGGAATCGGCGCCCTTTCGTTGGTACGCTGGCTGCATGACACGTCGCGGGGTTTGCGTGCTGTTGTTCGTCGTGCTGGCGCTGCCGGGCTGCGGGAGGTCGCGCACCCAGCCGGAGCTGGTCTTCGGCGTGCGCGGCGTGCAGGCGGGGCAGCTCGTCAAGCCACGCGCCATCGCCATCGGGCCGGGCGATCGGCTCTACGTCGTCGACTGGACCGCACGCATCCAGTCCTTCGACCGCGACGGCAAGTTCCTGAACAAATCATGGACCACCCCCGATTTCCGCAACGGCAGGCCCAGCGGGTTGAGCGTCGATCCCAAAGGCAACCTCGTCGTCAGCGACTCGCACTACCACTGCGTCCGCGTCTACTCGCCCGACGGCGAACAACTGCGTGTCATCGGCGGCGTGCTCGGCACCGACCCCGGCCAGCTCAGCTACATCAGCGACGCTCTCTGCGACGCCGACGGCGCCTTCTACCTCTCCGAGTTCGGCGACAGCCAGCGCATCAGCAAGTTCGACCCGGCGGGGAAGTTCATGAAGTGCTGGGGCGAACCGGGCAGCGAGAAGGGGCAGTTCGCCCGCATCCGTGCCATGACGCTGGGGACCGACGGACTGCTCTACGTCGCCGACGCCTGCAACCACCGCGTCCAGGTCTTCACGCGCGACGGCGAATGGGTCCGCATGTTCGGCGAAGCAGGGGAAGGCGAAGGCGAATTGTCGTATCCCTACGATGTCGCGTTCTCGCCCGGCCCGACGCCATCTCTCTACGTCGTCGAGTACGGCAACCAGCGCGTGCAGAAGTTCACCCCCGAAGGCAAGTCGCTCGGCGTCTGGGGCGGCCCAGGCCGCGAGCCGGGGCGCTTCCACAGCCCGTGGGGGTTGGCGGTCGACAGCCGGGGGCGCGTCTTCGTCGTCGACAGCATGAACGAC
>JAYSSW010000895.1:0-3011 GCA_043720335.1 Planctomycetia bacterium | reverse complement strand
TTGCGCTTCGCTTCACCCGTGGCTACACTCCGCTGCCCCTCAGGGGCAGGAAGCCACGTCGAACTTGGCTGTCCGATTGTTTCATTTCTGACTGAGTGAGGTACTACCCCGGCTCGCTGGGGGCGAGACGCGAGACCGCTCCGTATGATTGGAAACGGCACGCTTGGAGGGGCGACCGCTCACGTCGCCGTCCACCGGCGCAATCCGCGTCGCACCCCCGGCGATCCGGGGGCTATATGGCAGCCCTATCATGCGAGACGAAATGACGCCGTCTTCCCGCCAATTCGCGCTGGCCACGTTCGTGCTGGGGTGCTGCCTCTACCTGACGGGGGTATGCCAGTCCATCGCGCTTCCGATGGCGGCCAAGCTGCTGCTGCCGAGGCTGGGCGGAGCGCCGTGGCACTGGACCATTTTCCAGGCGATGTTCGGCGGCGCGGCGGGCCTGGCGTGCGTGCTGGTGTTCGTGCTGCGGCGATGGATCGCCTGGCGACCGATCGCGCTCGCAGGACTCGGCTGGGGAATCGCTGTGATCGTGCTGCTCGCCTTCGATCCGACCGCCCCGCAACGGCGGGGGATCGAAAACGAAAGCCTGTTCGTGCTGCGCGCCCTCGCACCGTTCGGGGCCGCGATCTTCGCGATGAATTTCACGTCGCTGGCGATGCTCGGCTGGCTCTGCGAGCACGATTCGCAATCGAAGCGGCGCCCGTACCTCCTCTACGGCCTGTGCCTGCTGGGCATGTCGCATGGGCTGCTCGCCTATCCCGTCGTCGTCGAACCGCTGGTGTCGCTTGAGGAGCAGTGGACCATTTTTCGCGGGGCGGCAGTCGCTATTGGCCTCAGCTTCGCGGCGGTGGCCGTGCTGATTGCGACGGGCGATCACGAGCCGGACCTGGACCCGGCGAAGCTGCCGACGCCGACGTGGTCGCAGCGGCTGTTCTGGATGCTGCTGGCAGGGATCCCGTCCGCCGCCGACTTGGTCACCACGGCACACTTCGCGACCGACCTTTCGCCCATCCCACTGGTGTGGCTCGTTCCGTTGTACCTGTTGGGGCTGGGCTGGGTGTCGGCGCTGACCGATCCGTCCGCCCAGGAAGACTCGCGCACGCTGCCCGTCACGATGCGTGTGCTGGCGCTGCTGCCGGTCGTCGTGTTCGTTTCGATCTATTTGCTGAACGAGCCGCGACCGTCGCTGCCCGGGATCGGAATCGTCGCGGTCCTGATGCTGCCGTTCGTGACGCCGCTGCGCTGGAATTTCGCGATGATGCTGCTCGTGGTTCCGCTGCAGATCGGGGCGATCTACGAGGCGGAGGCATTCGGTGTCCCGTTTGACGGCCGTATCGCGCTGTGCTTCCTGGCGATGGCGCTCGTCAGCCGGGTGTGCCTCGGCCAACTGGTGAGGATCGCGCCGGGGCCAGGACGATTCGTCCAATGGCTGCTGCTGGCCAGCCTGGGTGCTGGCGTGTGCCGGGTCTTGGTGCAGGATCTTTCACCGCTAATCTTCACCACGCTCCTGGAGTATCCGATCACGCTCGGCCTGGCGTGGGTGGTCTGCATCGTCGTCCGCGTGATGCGCGACCGTCTGGAGCCGGACCATCCCCCAGACGCTTGACGGCATGATGCGACGTGGTCGCGAAATGGCCGGCGATACGTCGCATTCATCGGACGTGGGAATATGCGCCGCTCCCGGCGAGCCGGGGGCTGCATGACGCAGCGCCGCTACTTCTTCCGGCTCAGGTGGCGGTCGGCGAAGTCGAGGAAGGCGCGCCAGTCGGCGCGGTTCATGGAGTGCTTGCCGTCGCGGATGAAGTAGCCAAGCGTGCCGTCGCTGAGCGTGCCGACGGCGGGGACCTGCTTGGCGTCGAGGCCGCCGGCGCCGAGCAGGCGGTAGACCGGGTCGGCCGCCTTCAGCATCTCGAACTGGCCGTCCGGGTTGGCCCACTGGTCCTCGACCGCGTTCGAGAACAGCACCGGCCTCGGTGCGCACAGCGCCACCAGACAATGCTGGTCGAACGGCAGCCGCTCGGTCTGCGTGTTGAACTTCTTGAACTCGCCGTTGAACCAGTGCGGGAAGCGGTCGTTGATCTGCTTGACCGACTCGCCGACGCGGCCCCGGCTCGGCGCGGTCCCGCCGCAGCCCGCCTGGTGCGGGATCACCACGGCGATTCGTTCGTCCATCGCGCCGGCCAGCAGCGTCGCCTTGCCCAGCCGCGAATGCCCCACCACGACGATCCGCGCCGCGTCGATCTCCGGCAGCGTGGTGAGATAATCGATCACGCGCGAGATGCCCCACGCCCAGGCGGCGACCGTGCCCCAGTCGTCCGGGCTGGCGGCGCCGGGACGGGCGAAGAATTTCTGCACGCCTTCGCGAATATCGGGGCGGTCGGGGTCGATGTCGCCGCTGTAGACGGTCGCCACCGCGTAGCCCCGGTCGATGGCGTCCTCGATGCACCACACGTCCTTTTGCGAACCTCTGCTTGCTTCGGTGGCGCGGTTGTCCTTCACGCCGACGTAGCTGGGGTAGATCCAGTTCGGGTTGAGCATGATCTTCGGGTCGTCGAGGACGGCGTGGTTGCCGGCGAAGTTGAGTCCGACGACGACGGGGGCGGGACCAGTGCGCTGGTTGGGGACGACGAGAAGGAGCCGAATCGCATGCTTGCTGTCGCCGAGGGTGAGGGTGATTTCCTGGAGGGTCGCCTTGCCGCCCAGCGCCTTCGGATCGACGCGGTCGACCTTGGCGGTGACCTTGGGCGCGGCCGGGGCGTAGCCGTACATGTAGTGCTGGAACAGCTGCTTGAGTTCGGGTCGGCGCTGCTTGGCCCACTGCTCCTTGTCGACGACCTTCTTGCTGTCGAGCATGGTGAGCGGGTCGGGCAGGCCGTCGCGGGCGGGCAGCTTGTCGGCGGCGGGGAAGCCGCCCCCCAGAACCGACATCACGGGCAGCGCCAGCAGGCACAGGGCGAGCAGCCCGGTCGGGAGATGCGTTTGCATGGAGAGACTCCTGCGCGGATTGC
>JAYSSW010000894.1:0-6354 GCA_043720335.1 Planctomycetia bacterium | reverse complement strand
AAACGGCCTGTCCCCTCGTCCTTCGTCGCTATAATGTCCGGATTGATCCGGTCAGCACCGCGAGGAAGGACACCCCCGCCATGGAATTGGTCTTCATCAAGAACCGCATCGTCTACGCCCTTCTCATCCTGGCCATCCCGCTGATCCTGTTCTTCCTGCCCGGCCGGACCCCACGCAAGGACGGCGTCAACGACGAGCCGGAGCGTTTCGTCGCGCCGGGTACGACGAAGAAGAAGGACCAGGCCAAGCTCAGTCCGCCGACCGCGCCGCAGAAGTGGTCGCTGGACGAGGCGAAGGCGGCCCTTAAGCGCCAGCCCGACAACACCTACTTGCAGTACATCGTGCTGACGCTGGCCCGGCAGGAGAAGCGACTGCCCGAAACGCAGGCGGAGTTCCGCTGGGACCGCCGTCGCGCTGGCGTCGATCTTTTTAGTTTGCTGAGCGGACACCTGGCGATCCAAGAGAGTTTGCAGCTCGACACGATGCTGCCGGACGAGCCGGTCCAGGCGAAGGAGGCCGAGCCGAAGGCCGACGTGCTGCCGGTCGTCCCGGAGAAGTCAGGGCCGCTGGAGCTGGCGAAGCTGGCCGGGCCGTCGGCGCCGAGCCATCCGTGGACGAAGCTGCTCGCGGGATGGTCGCCGAAGATCTCCGAGCTGGAACGCTGCGTGCCGGCCGACTTCTACCTCGCCGAGTTCCGCTCGCTCAACAAGCTGCTCGACCTGCTCGCGGCCGGACAGGACTGGTCGCGCTACTACTTCGCGCAGGCCAGCCTCGATGCCACCGACCAGCGCGTCCGCCAACGTGTGCAAACCCAGTTGGTTCTCCCCGCCGACCCATCATGGCGCATCCTCTACGACACGCTTGTCGGCCACGTCGCCGTCGTCGGCAGCGACCTGTTCGTGAAGGAGGGGAGCGACACGACGATGCTCTTCGACCTGAAATCCGAATTCTTCAAGGGCAAGGCCGACAGCCTGCTCGAACAGGCGCAGAAGGACCGCCCCGACGCCCGCCGCACCGCCGGCAAATTCCTCGGCGTCGACTACGTCGCCCTCGTCACGCCCGACCGCGAAATCTCCGTCTACTCCGCGTACCCCAGGCCGAAGCTGCACGTCCGCAGCAACTCGCTCGTCGCCCTCAAGCGCGTCCTCGAAGCGGTCGTCGGCAAGACCGAAGCCGGCGCCCCCATAACCACGCTCGGCGACAGCGACGAGTTCCGCTACGTCCGCACGCTGCTCAAGCCGGGCGACGTGGAAGAAGACGGGCTGCTCTACCTCTCCGACGCGTTCATGCACGAGATGGTCGGCCCGCGCGTCAAGCTGACCGAGCGCCGCCGGCTGGTCGGCTACAACCACCTGCGCATGATCGCCCACGCCGCCCAACTTTATCGCACGCAGTTCGGCAAAGCCCCCAGATCGCTCGACGACCTCAATCGCTCCGGCCTCGTCCCCGGCGAGTTCAACCAGGGCAAGCTCGCCTGCCCCTTCGGCGGCGCCTACTCCCTCTCCGCCGACGCCACCGCCGGCGTCAGCTCCGTCCTCGGCTCCACCGCGTTCCTCACCCCCTGCTGCGAATTGTCCGTCAAGGAAGCAACCGCTGAGGAAGTGTCGGCCTACCGCCAGTTCGTGAAGGACTACAACCAGTACTGGCGCGACTACTTCGATCCGATCGCCATCCGTCTGCAAATGACCGCGAAACGGCTCCGAGCCGAGACGCTGGTCCTGCCGCTCATCGACAACTCGATCTACACCGCGATGTCGGAGGTGCTGGGCGGCGAGCCGGAGGCCCTCGACGCGCTGCCGGTGCCTCGCCGCAATTTGTTCAGCATGAACCTGCGGCTAGACAAGGCGGCGATTCTCAAAACGCTCGAACCCAAGGAAGGCGAAGACGATCTCACCGTGAAGCAGTTGCAGAAAAGCGGCGCCTTCACGGAAGCGCAAGCGAAGCAGTTCTTGCAGCAAATGCGGGCTTTCATCGATAAGGGTGTCGGCAACCAAGTGGGGCTTCATCTCTACGACGCGACGATCATGTTCGACGCCAGCCTGACTCGCGCCCTGGAACCTTTGGCCACGATAGCGCAGAACTTGCAACAAGCGCAGGGCGAACCCGCGATCGTGGTGGGGATGCTGTCGACCGGGTTCATGGCCGTTTCACTGGCTGCGCCGTCCTATTTGGCGTTCCACGTGAACGACGCCAAAGTAGTCGACGAATTCCTCACGGCTGTCGATCCCATGCTGCTCAAACTAGGCAGCATGAACGCTGATGATGGTCAGAAAATCGGCACCGACTTCACGCACCACGTCTCAAAGGGCGGCGTCAAGTCTCGCTGTGTCGGGTTTCGCTACGGACCATTCCGCTTCCGCTTCTACCTCGCACGCATCGGCAACGGGCTGTACGTCACGAATCAGTCCTACGTCCTCGACGACCTGCAGGCGGCGGCCGCCGCGCCGCGGAAGGGCGCCGACCAGGGGCCGGTCGGGCACGCGATGATGCGGCTGAGGCCGCGCAACTGGAACCTGGCGCTGCCGGGCTACCACGTCGGCTGGGCCGAGAACAACCGCGAGGCGTCGATGCGGAACCTGTCGATGCTCAACGCCGCCGCCCGCGCGTTCAGCCCGACCTCGCCGGTGCTGGAGAAGGCTGCCACGTCGGAGGACCGCCAGCGCCTCGTGCTGGAGCTGGCCTCGAAGATGTACGGCGTCGATTTCGTCTGCCCCGAGGGAGGCCAGTACGAGATCTCCGCCGACGGCACGACCTTCCGCAGCACCGTCCACGGCACGCTCGACCGCCCAACGCAAGGCGACGCCCCCGTTGCTGGCAGCCCGGTCGAACGCCTGATGCGCGACTTCGACGATCTCTCCGCAACGCTGACCTTCCTGCCGGAAGGCCTGCGCGCGGTCGTGGTGATCGACCGGAAGTAGCGTGTTGTTCAAGAACTAACCCTGAGCGCAAGCGAGGGGATACCATCGCTGCACGCGATTCTGGTATCCCCTCGCTTGCGCTCAGGGTTAGTGAGTGACGCCCAACTCATGAGCGCAAAGCCGTCCGCTACTTCGCCTTCATCGCCTTGAACACGCGGCCCGGCGACATCGGCAGCTCCTGCATGCGCACGCCCAGCGCAGCGTGGATGGCGTTCGCGATGGCGGCGGGCGGCGGCACGATCGGCACCTCGCCCACGCCGCGCACCCCGTACGGGTGCTTCGGGTCGGGCACCTCCACGATCACCGCGTCGATCATCGGCAGGTCGAGCGCCGTCGGCATGCGGTAGTCGAGGAAGCTCGCGTTCGCCATGCGCCCCTTGTCGTCGTAGAAGTACTCCTCGTTCAGCCCCCAGCCGATCCCCTGGACCGCGCCCCCCTGGATCTGCCCCTCGACGTAGCTTGGGTGGATCGCCTTGCCGCAGTCCTGGACGGCGGTGTAGCGCAGGATGCTGACCTTGCCGGTGTCGGGATCGACCTCGACATCGACGATGTGGGTGGCGTAGGCGCCGCCGGGGAAGGGCGGATCGACGGTGGCGCGGCCGACGATGATGCCGGAGTGGCGGTGCGTCTCGGCGGCGACCTCCTTGAACGACATCTTCCTGGCCGGGTCGGTCGTGGAGACGACGGCGCCGTCGGCGTAGGCGAGGGTGTCGGCCTCCACCTTCCAGAGCTTGGCGACGCGTTCGACCATCTGGCGCTGGATGTCCTTGGCGGCCTCGTGGGCGGCCCAGCCGGTGGCGTAGGTGACGCGGCTGCCGCCGGTCACGTCGGTGTAGCCGATGCCGTCGGTGTCGGCGACGGTGGGGCGGACGTCCTCGGCGCGGATGCCAAGGGCCTCGGCGAGCATCATGGCGATGCTGGTGCGCGAGCCGCCGATGTCGGTGGAGCCTTCGATGAGGCTGACGTTGCCGTCGGAGTTGACGCTGGCGACGACGGAGGACTTGAGGCCGATGTTGAACCAGAAGCCGGAGGCGACGCCGCGACCGCGCGGGAAGGCGGGGTTGCTGCCTGGCGTGAGCGGGGCGGTGTAGTGCGGGTGGTCCTTGGCGGTCTGCGTGGTCTCGACGCAGCCGACGCGCGGGAACGGCGGGCCGTCGACGCGGCGGCTGCCTTCCTTCGCGGCGTTCTTCAGGCGGAATTCGAGCGGGTCGATCTTCAGCTTCTCGCACAGCTCGTCAACCACCGTCTCCGACGCGAAGGCGGCGTTGGTCGCGCCGGGGGCCCGGTAGGCGGCGGTGGCGGGCTTGTTGACGCACACGTCGTAGCCGTCGACGAGCATGTTGGGCACGTCGTAGCAGGCGAAGATGCAGACGCAGCCGGGCCAGATCGGCGCGCCGGGGAAGGCGCCGGCTTCATATGCCAAATACGCTTCCGCCGCCGTCAGCTTGCCGTTCTTGTCGGCGCCCATCTTGACGCGGATGAACGACCCGGGCGTCGGGCCGGTCCCTTCGAACACGTCGGCCCGGCTCATCAACAGCTTGACGGGCTTGCCGGTCTTCCTGCTCAGGACCGCCGCCACAGGTTCGAGGTAGACGCGGATCTTGCCGCCGAAGCCGCCGCCGATCTCCATCGGCACGACCTTGATCTTCGAGACCGGCATGTCGAGCAGCTCGGCCACCTGCGCCCGCACGGTGAACGATCCCTGCGTGCTGCACCAGATGGTCAGCGTGCCATCGGCGCTCCAAAGTGCGGTCGCGTTGTGCGGCTCGATGTAGCCCTGGTGGACGGTGGCGGTCTGGAAGGAGCGTTCGACGACGACGGCCGCTTCCGCGAAGCCTTTGGCCACGTCGCCGAGCTTGAAGTGCAGGTGCTTGGCGATGTTGGTGGCGCCGTCGAGCGGCTTGCCCATCTCGTCGGTGCGCAGGTTCGGATGCAGGATCGGCGCGTCGGGCTGCATCGCCTTTTGCACGTCGATGACGGCGGGAAGTGGCTCGTATTCCACATGGATGAGCTTCAGCGCCTCCTCGGCGACATGGGCGTTGATCGCCGCGACGGCTGCGACGGCCTGGCCCTTGTAGAAGACCTTGTGGTGGGCCAGGCAGTTGCTCGACAGGTCGCGGAGGTTGACCGCGCCTTCGCCGAGTTCCGCCATGCGGTTGCCGGGATCGGGGAAGTCGGCGCTGGTAGCGACCGCTTCGACGCCGGGCAGCGCGAGGGCTTTGGATACGTCGATGGAGCGGATGACGGCGTGGGCGTGCGGGCTGCGCAGCAGGCGCCCGTGCAGCAGGCCGGTCATCTGGATGTCGGCCCCGTAGAGGGCGCGTCCGGTGACCTTGTCGACGCCGTCGTGACGGACCGGCCGGGTGCCGATCACCTTGTAGGTCTGGCTCATCGCGTGGGAACCTCCTCGAAGAATGCCGCGTTGCAACAGGTGGACAGTATATGCTCTTCGCGGCCGGGAATGAGGCGTCGTTGAGAGACTTCGCACGCATTGAGTTGGCGGTTCTTGCCCTGGAGGGGCAACGGGATGTAGCCACGGGTGAAGCGCAGCGCAACCCGTGGTTGCAAGAAGCCGTTTCAAGTCGCCCCGGCAGGGGCGGAGGAGGCTCCGTCGCCCCTGCCGGGGCGAAATCCCGCGCGACGCGACTTCCCACGGGTTGCGCTTCGCTCCACCCGTGGCTACACTCCGCTGCCCCTGCCGGGGCAGAAAGCCGCGTCGAACTTGGCTGCCAGAGCGATTCATTCATGACCGTGTGAGGTCAAAAGGAATCGCACGCGGAAGCAACCGCTGAGCGCCCGTCACCTCGTCCACGTCCGCAAATTGACGGCGCGCACCGGCAGCGACGGCGCCTGTTTCAGCGCCTCGGTGAAATACGCATCGACGATCCCCGACTGGGCGGCGGCGTGCCAGCGGTCGGTCGGCTCCCACGTCGTCGATTTCAACAGGACCAGTTCCTCCGCGTGCAGCAGCGCCGCCGCCCGGACGGCGAGCGAGTCGCTGCTCACGTCCCAGAGGTGCGGCAGATGGTCCATCCGCGCGTCGTCGGCGTCGAAGAACGCGTGTGCGTCGAGGATGGCGTGCGTGGTGCAACTCGACGGGTCGGGCGTCACCGGCAGTCCCAGCCAGTCCGCGAGCAGATGGGCGTTCAGCGACAGGACGCGCAGCGCCAAGCGATGCGACACTTCTTCGCCCAGGCGGTGCACGCGGTCAAGTTCGCGGACCACGTCCGCCCCGCCGCCGCCGCCGGGCAGCAGCACGACGCGCAGCGGCGCCGCGTCGAGCCACGCGCGCAGCGCTGGCGCCAGTCCCGGCCAGTCGTACAGGCTGCCGCCGACCTTCACGACGCCGAGGCGCGGGGACATGGCATCATTTCCGCATGACGAAGGGGGCCTGCGCCGAAATCTGGCATCGTCCGAGCCTGAGCGCCAAGCGAAG
>JAYSSW010000893.1:0-13673 GCA_043720335.1 Planctomycetia bacterium | reverse complement strand
GGTCGTGATCGGCAACCCGCCCTACAAGGAAAAGGCGAAGGGCCGCGGCGGCTGGATTGAGGCAGGAGATGCCGCCCGAGGAAAGGACGCTCCGCTCGACGCCTGGATGCCGCCCCGCGAATGGGGCGTCGGGGCGCATGCGAAACACCTCCGCAATCTCTACATCTTTTTCTGGCGGTGGGCGACCTGGAAAGTGTTCGAGAATAATCCTCCGCACAACACCGGCGTCGTCTGCTTCATCACCGTGGCGGGGTTCCTCAACGGGCCCGGCTTCCAGAAGATGCGCGACTACCTGCGCCGAACCGCCGATGCCGTCTGGGTCATCGACTGCTCGCCGGAAGGGCACCAGCCGGAGGTCGGCTCGCGCATCTTCCAGGGCGTCCAGCAGCCGGTCTGCATCGTGATGGTGGCGCGCTCCGCGAAGGGCGAACGAACCACGCCCGCCCGCGTCCTGCACCGCGCGCTGCCCGAGGGCGCTCGCGAAGGCAAGTTCGCCGCCCTCGCCCAGCTCGCGCTCGACGGCGACGGCTGGACCGACTGCCCCGCCGACTGGCGCGCCCCGTTCCTGCCCGCCTCGACCGGCGCCTGGGCCACCTACCCCGCCCTCGAGGACCTCTTCGCCTACGACGGCTCCGGCGTGATGCCCGGCCGCACCTGGGTCATCGCCCCCGACGCCGACTCCCTGCTCCGCCGCTGGCGCAAACTCGTCAACGCCAAGCCCGAGCAGCAGGAGGACTTGTTCGTCCCGCATCTGCGCAACGGCGTTCCAGGCGACAAGCACATCAAGAAAGTCGTGGCGAAGGCGCTGCCAGGCTACGAGCCTCGCCCGAAGCCCATCGCCGACGAAAAGGGCGAATGTTCCCCACCGCTGCCCTACGGCTTTCGCTCATTCGACCGCCAATGGATCATCCCCGACAACCGCGTCATCAATCAACCCAACCCGGAACTGTGGCGAGCACATTCGGAGAAACAGTGGTATCTCACGGCACCAAGTGACCTATCACCGTCTGGCGGAGCTGCATTGAGTTTCACCGATCTAATTCCCGATCTGCATCATTACAACGGCCGAGGAGGCCGCGTGTTCCCGCTCTGGCGTGATCACGAGGCGAGCGAGCCGAACCTGCCGCCGAAGCTGCTGGGCTTCCTGGCGGAGAAGTACGCGGCGCCGGTCACGGCCGAGGACGTGATGGCGTACATCGCCGCCGTCGCCGCGCACCCGGCGTATACGGCGCGTTTCCAGGAGGATCTCGCCCAGCCCGGCCTGCGGATCCCGTTGACGGCGAACGGGAGCCTGTTCGCCGAAGCGGTGGAAGCGGGCCGGACGGTGATCTGGCTGCACACGTTCGGGGAGCGGTTCGTGGACGCGAAGAAGGGCCGCCCCGCCCAGCCGCCGAGGCTGGCGAAGGAGCACGCGCCGCGCATCCCGACCGCCGGCGCGATCCCGCTGGACCCGGACGCCATGCCGGACGAGATCCGCTACGACGCGGACAAGAAGCGGCTCCTGGTCGGCGCCGGCCACGTCGAGAACGTGCCGACGCAGGTGTGGAAATACGAGGTGTCGGGCAAGCAGGTGCTGACGCAGTGGTTCAGCTACCGCAAGCGGACCCGCGAGAAGCCCCCCATGGGAGACAAGCGGCCCCCGTCGGAGCTGTGCCGGATCCAGCCCGAGTCGTGGCTGGCCGAGTACACGACGGAACTGCTCAACGTGCTCCACGTCCTCGGCTTGCTCGTCGAGATGGAGGAAGCCCAGGCCGAACTGCTGGAGAAGATCGTCGCAAGCCCGACGATCACGCGGGAGGAGTTGCACGCCGGCGAAGCGCTGGCCGTGCCCGAGGCATGGCGGAAGAAGCTCGCGGTCGATCCGGACGCTTCCGCAGGCCTTTTCCACACCGAGGAACCGTCGCAGGAGTGAAGCGAGCACTTGCCCCATCGGCGATTTTTCAAAGATGACGAACTTGCCGCCGCGGTCGGGTTCCACGCATGCCGACGATGTCGTAGCCGAGGGCGATGGCGAGGTGGAGCATCAGGCAGTGCTGGTTTTGGCACGCGAAGCGGATCGCTTCGCAGCCGTCTTGTTTGCTCCGAGCCATCGCCCCAGCTACTTCGCCTTCGCGTCGAAGCAGCGCAGCTTCTGCGTGTCGCGCACATACAGCCGGCCGTTCGCGAACACCGGCACGGCCCAGCACGAGCGGCCTTGCGGCGACGCCTGGAAGCGGGCCTTCTCGCGGTAGGCGTCCGGCGTCGCTTCCACCAGCGCCAGGACGCCGTTCTCGCCGTAGACCACCAGGTGGCCGTCGGCGGCGGCGAGCGAGCCTTTGTCGAAGCCGCGCTCCTTCCATTTCACGTCGCCGGTGCGGAAGTCCATGCAGACGAAGGTGCCGTCGTCGAAGCCGTAGACGTGGTCCTGCCAGCGCACGGAGGTGGAGAAGTGGTTCTTCATGCGCTTGTTCTTGTAGACGAGGGCGGGCTTCCAGGTGTCGTTGGTCTTCTCGATCTTGAGGACCGCGCAGCCCTTGCCGTAGCCTGACGAGAGGAAGATGTATTCCTCGACGACGATGGGGGTGGCGATGTTGGCCTGGAAGTCGATGGGCCAGGGATGTTCCCAGACGAGGTCGCCGGTGGCGGGGCGGACGGCGACGAGGCGGCTGGCGGTGAGGAAGAGGATCTGCTTGTCGCCGGCGAAAGTCGCTGCGAGGGGGGAGCTGTAACTGGGGAGGTCGTCGAACCGGGACCAGACGACGGCGCCGCTGGCCTTGTCGAGCGCCGCCAGCGCCTTGCCTCCGGGCCCGCCGGGCATGAGGAAGAGGAGCGGGCCGTCGGCGAGGGGGGAGAACGACACGCCCCATTTCAGGTTCTCGGCGCCGAACTCTAAGAGCAGGTTCTTGCGCCAGACGATCTCGCCTTTGGGATTGTCGGTTAAGGCTCTCAGGCAGTGCAGCACGCCGGTGCCGCCGAGGGTGTAGACGAGGTCGCCATCGACGGTGGGGGTGGCGCGGGGGCCGTTGCCGTAGGAATTGAGGTAGCGGGCGGCGTAGGCGAAGCGCCACAGCTCCTTGCCGGTCGCTTCGTCCCAGCAGACGACGGCTTCATTGTCGCCGTCCTGGGTGATGGTGAAGACGCGGCCCTTGGCGACGGCGACGCTGGAAAGCCCGTCGCCGACCGGCTGCTCCCAGAGGATCGGCAGGCCGTCCTTGGGCCAGTCGGTGCGCAGCCCTTTCTCGGTGGAGACGCCGTCGCGGCGCGGGCCGCGCCACTGGGGCCAATCGTTCGACACTGTGGCGTCGGCTTGCTTGAGGTCGCTTTTGGCGAGTTCCTTCACCTTCTCCGGGTCGGCCTGCACGCGGTCGCCGCCCACCATCACAAGAATGGCGACGCCGCCGAGGGCGAGGACGGCGACGGCGCCGAGCGCCCACTGCCAGAGCTTGCCGGGGCGGCGAAAGGTTGTGCTGGGACGCATTCCGTGATCCCTCATAGAACGACCGCGTGATGGTGTGCTTGTTTTTGTCGAGACGGTGCGCGTGTTTGTCAAGTGCGACCCAAGCCCCACCATGAGCGAAGCGATTGGTGGGGGTCGGAACCCCCAGGAATCGCTTCGCTCATCCTGGGGCTTGAACTTCAAGAGGAACCCCCCATGTCGCCGACGCCTGGAAGAAAGCTGCGCGACGCCTGGGCGCAGCCGCCGCTGGTGATTCCCGGCGTCTTCAACGCGCTCGTGGCCCGCATGGCGGAGCGGCTGGGGCACCGCGCGATCTACCTGTCGGGGGGCGCCCTGTCCGCCGCGTTCGGCGTGCCGGACGTGGGGCTGCTGTCGCTCACCGAGTTCGTGCAGGAAGCCCGAGTGATAGCTCGTGCCACCACGCTGCCGCTGCTGTGCGACGCCGACACCGGGTTCGGCGAAGCGCTGAACGTCGAACGCACCGTGCAGCTTTACGAGGAGGCGGGCGTCGCGGGCATCCACCTGGAGGACCAGCAGTTGCCGAAGCGCTGCGGGCACCTGTCGGGCAAGAGCCTGGTCACGCCGGAGGAGATGGCGGCGAAGATCCGCGCCGCCGTGGCCGCCAAGCGCGATCCCGACTTCGTCATCATCGCCCGCACCGACGCGCGTGGCGTCAACGGCTTCGACGACGCCGTGCAGCGCGCGAAGCTCTACCTGCAAGCCGGCGCCGACGCGATCTTCCCCGAAGCGCTGGAGAACGCCGACGAGTTCGCGGCCTTCGCCAAAGTGGTTAGCGCGCCGCTGCTGGCGAACAACACCGAGTTCGGCAAAAGCCCGAACCTGTCGGCCGAGTCGTTCGGCCAGCTCGGCTACCCGATGGTGCTGTTCCCGCTCACCGCGTTCCGCTCGGCGTTGAAAGCCGCCTACGACACGCTCGCCGACCTGAAGAACCTGGGCCATCAAAGAGAACGCTTGCCACACATGCTGACGCGGGCGCAGCTATACGATCTGCTGGGCTACGCGGGCTACGAAGCCCGCGACCGCGCGTACTTCGTGTGAGGCGCGCGATTCATCGCTTCGCGCTCGCGCGACATAGTCGGGGAATGCGTCGCGCGCCTTTTTGGCGCGGGCGCGAAGCGATGAATCGCGCGCCTCACACGAACTGCTTGATCGCCGCCAGCAGCTGCTTGTACTTGACGGGGTGGACCAGCACGGCGAAGTTGCCGCCTTCGCCTTTCACCTTGTCGCGCAGCTCGGCCTGGGTCTCGGCCAGCATCAGGATGCCGGCGCACGGCAGGTCCTGCTTGCGCACGTCCTCCATGATGCGCTCGAAGACGTAGAAGCCGTTCTCGCCGGTCGTGTTGGCGTCGACGATCAGCAGGTCGAACGGCTGCTGGCGGAAGCGTTCCAGGGCGCGGGTCGGCTCGGACGCGATCAGCACGCGGAAGCCCTGCTCCTTCAGCTTCGTCCGCAGCACGTCCTGCAGCTGCTCGTCGCTCTCGACCAGGAAGATGGTCCGCTGCCCCGTCTTGCCCCCCCCCTGGCTGCCCTTGCCTTCCAGCTCGATGCGCGTCTCGCGGATGCGCTCCAGCAGCTGCGACGGCGTCTGGAAGCGCAGGTGCGGCTCGATCTGCATCATGTTCTCGATCAGCCGGAACACCGAAGGAGGCGCCTGCACGTCGTCGGGCGACATCGTCGGGATCTTCTGGAAGCGCTGGGCGTTCATGCGGGCCTGGGCGCTGCGCATCATCTCCAGCGGCGAACGCCCGGTCAGCAGCTCATAGGCGACGCAGCCGAGGAAGAACAGGTCGCTGCGCGGGTCGCCGTGCGGCGCGCCGGTCGCTTTCTCCAGGCCGGCGTAGTCGACCGTGCGGTCGACGGTGTTGTCGGCCTCCAGGTCCTCGAAGCCGAACTGCCCGCCCGCCAGGCCGAAGTCGACGAGCTTGACGGGGCCTTGGCTGGACAGCAGCACGTTGGTCAGCTTCATGTCGCGGTGGGTGATGCCGCGGGCGAAAGCGCACGCCAGGGCGGCGGTCGTCTCCTCCAGGATCTTCATGACTTCGGGAGGCTGGAGCTTCTTGCGGATGTTGAGGAGGTTGCGCAGGTTGCCCCCCTCGACGAACTCCATGACGATGTAGTGCTGGTTGGTGGTCTTGTCGTGGGCGACGGTGATGATCTCGACGATGTTGGGATGGTGCAGCGACATGCCCATCTTGCCTTCGCGGACGAACATTTCGACCTTGCGCTTGTCCTCGGTCCACTTGCGGCGCAGAATCTTGATGGCGACGATGCGGCCGGTGGTGGGGTCGTCGGCGCGGTAGACGCGGCCGAAGCTGCCGGAGGCGATCTTGTAGAGGATGCGGTAGCCGCCGAGGAAGTAGCCTTCCTTGTCGCCCTTCATGAGCTTGGACGACTGGAAGGGGGTGAGGAAGCCCTTGCGTTCGAGGCAGCGCAGGAGGGCGTCCGGCTCGACGTCGCGCGAACCGAGCTCGTCCCAGACCTCCTGGATGTGGTGCGAGGTGAGCAGCCCGATGCGGACGGAGCTGTCGGCCAGGCTGGCAGCGGTGAGGTTTTCCATGTCGTCCGAGGTTCTCGTCGCATTCCAAGGGTGGGCGGTCGATGCTGCTTCGGGACGCGGGGGCGCCGATGCCGACATTATATCAGCAAGCGCGCGAGACTAGAAGCGCGGAACCGCCGCGCAAGCGCCTCCCGCGCGAAGTTTGCGCGAAGTTTAGCCGCGACGCGCAGCGGAGCGCGGGAACCGCGCGATGGTTCCAATGCTCGGCGTGGCGTGGCGACCGTGCGCCACGCGACGACAAGCAATGCAATCGTCGCGCGGTTCCCGCGCTCCGCTGCGCGTCGCGGCTAAACTTGGAGACGCCGCCACGCCGCGCGGACGCCGAGCAGCCCGGCGCCGAGCGCCGCCGGCACACCGACGATCCAGAGCCACGGGCGCGGGGCCGGCACGTCCCAGACGGTGGTCGCTACGACGTGGTTGCCTTCATGGTGGGTCAGGAACATGGTCGAGGAATCCTTGGAGAAGAAGCCGGCGACTTGATGGGGAAAAGTGATCGTCGCCGTCGCCTCGCCGGTCCGCAGGTCGAGGAGCGTCGCTTCCCATGCGGCCTTGTCCGCCAGCGCAGGCACCCACTCGGCGACGCGGCGGCGCATCTTGTCCAGCCAGCGGTCGCCATCGCGCCTTGCATGTGCCACGCGCAGGCCGAACGCTCCGTCGGGCGACGGAAAAAACTCCTCGCCTCGCCGGAGGTGCAGAAGGATTCGGCTCTCCGTGTCGCCACTATTCTCAAGGGGCAGTTTCACGATCTTTGGAGTTTGCACAGGCCAATCGTTGACGATGAAGCTGCTGTAGTCGTCCATCATCAAGCGATGAGAATCAAGGAAGGTCGCCGCGAAGAATTGACCGCCGAAATCGACCCGGGCGCACTCCGCGCCGGATTCCAGGTCGAATACGAGGACGACGTTCGGTTCGGTCAAATGGCATGCCGCCAGGCGCTGGCTATCAGCGGAGAAAGCGATAGGCTCAATGCCTTCGATGAACATCCACATCTTGCACGGCAGCACGAACCGTCGCTTGCCGGAGTCAATGTCCCAAATCTCCACGTTCGGCTCTTTCTGTCCCACGATCACCAACCGCTGGTTGTCAGGCGAGAAGCGGATCTCTCGCTTCGCTCCCAGTGCGGGCAGCCGTTGCCGAAGCGTCAACGTCGCGGCGTCCCAAACGTGCAGCGAAGGGTCTTTGGCGTCCTTTTCCTTGGTCGCCAGGACCGCGTGGTTAGGACTGATCTTCAGGAATTCGGCTGATTCCGGCAGAATCTTCGTTGTTCCATTGGCAAGATCGAGTGCGCTGACTCTGCCTGTCGGACCACAAAAGAGGCAAAGGGGAGGATTCTGCACCACGCCAAGGAACTTGCTGATAGGCACGCGGTGAACCACTTTGCCGCTGGCCAGCTCGACAACCGCGAGGACGTGCGCGTCGAAAAACTCGTCGTTGATCCTGCGGCGAATCCCCTGCGATTCCAGGCCGAAGCAGACCCATCGGTTCTGCACGAAGGAAGGCTCCCGGAACCGCTGTTCCAGGGTGATGTCAGGCTCCCCGTCACGGGCGATCGCTTCCAGATCCAACGTGGACATCGAATCATCAAGGAGGTTGAGCAGCGTCGCCGAACCGTCCCTTTTGGTGAGGACGAGCCACGAGTGATCCCGCGAAAACCATAACAAGTGGTTCGCGATCTTCAGATCTTGAGGAAAACTGCGCAGCAAGCGTCCCGCCGACGTGTCCCAAACCTGCAGCGGCGGCTTCACGAATTCTTTTTCCACCGACCAGTCGAGCGTGTAGAGCGTCCCGCCGTCGTCGGAGATGGCGACGCCGATGGCCCCCTCGACGCGCATCCTCGGCTGCGGCGGCAACACCGCGTGCAGCATCGCGCCGACGCCGACCAGCAGCGCGACGAAGACGGCCCAGCCCCACCCGCGACGCAGCCATGCCATGACGTGTCCTTTCACGAGAAGCCGCTCGCCATCGTAACGCAACGCGGCCCGCGATCAAGGCGCCGTCGCGGTTTGTCCGAGCCGGCGAGCCGTGCCCCGTGAGGGGCCGGGTGCCGCCGATGTCGAAGGCGAGGAGCCGCGTGAAGCGTCCGCGAGGGGGCCGCTCCGGCTCGCCTGCGGCGTCGGCATTACCCGGCCCCTTACGGGGCACGGCTCGCCCGTTCCCTTCGCTCGGACGACTCCAGCGGCGTAGGCGTCCTTCGGCTCCCTCGTAGAACAACTCCGACGCGACGCCCGCTCCCAACCGATGGACCACTCGATGCCGCTGCTGGAACTGCTTTTTTGGCTCTGCGCCGCCGTCGTCGGCTACACCTACGTCGGCTATCCGCTGCTGCTCGCGCTGCTGGCGAGGCTGCTGGGCGGGCCGCGCGTCGTGGCGCCGCTGCGGGTGTCGGTCAGCTTCCTCATGCCGGTCCACAACGAGGAGGCGAACCTGCCTCGCCGTCTCACGGAACTCACGCAGCTCCTGCACAGCAGCGGCCTCGACGGCGAAATCGTCGTCGTCTCCGACGCCTCGACCGACCGCTCGGCCGAGATCGTGCGGTCGTTCCCGAATGTCAAGCTGATCGAACTCGCGGAGAAATCGGGCAAGGCGGTCGGCTTGCAGAGGGCCAGCGCGGTCGCAACCGGCGACCTGCTGATCTTCGCCGACGCCCGGCAGCGCTGGGCGGACGACACGCTGCTGCGACTGGTCGAGAACTTCGCCGACCCGCGCGTCGGGGCGGTCAGCGGCGACCTGGTCCTCGAATCGGGGCCGGGCGTGCTCGCCGGGGTGGGGCTGTACTGGCGCTTCGAGAAGTGGCTGCGCAAGCAGGAAAGCAAACTGTTCGCGCAGGTCGGCGTCACCGGGGCGATCAGCGCCTGCCGCCGCGAGCTGTTCCGCCCGCCGCCGCCCGGCACGCTGCTCGACGACGTGTACTGGCCGCTGCGGGTCGCCTTGCAAGGATACCGCGTGGTGCACGACGAACGGGCCAAGGCGTTCGACCGCCTGCCGGAGAAGTCGAGTGATGAATTCCGCCGCAAGGTCCGCACGCTGGCGGGCAACTATCAGCTGCTGACGCGCTTGCCGTGGGCGGCGTTCTTCCCGTGGAGCAACCGCGTCTGGTGGCAGTGGGTGTCGCACAAGTTGTTGAGGCTGGTCGTGCCGTGGGCGCTGCTGGCGATGCTCGTGTTGAATTGCTTCCTCACGTCGCCGCTGTTCCTGGCGCTGCTCGCGTTGCAGGTCGCGGGCTACGGGCTGGCGCTGCTCGGCTTGATTCCGGCGCTGGGCAAGCGCGTGAAGCTGCTGGGCGCCGGGGCGTCGTTCCTGGTGCTGAACGGCGCGGCGTGGCTGGCGTTCTGGGTATGGGTGACGGGCCGGGCTGACAAGTCGTGGACCAAGGCGCAGTACCAGCCACCGGAGGAGGAGTGAGCGGACCGGGAGTGACAGCCGGTTGTCACGCCGCGTCCTTGCGTTCGTTGCGGATCACGACGAATCGGTTCGGGGCGGCGTTTCGGTCGCGGTTCCTGCGCCTGCGGCTTCGAAAAAAAACGCCGGGCGCACGGGGCGCTCGGCGTTGGAAGTTCGATGAAGTCGCAGGCGTCACCAGTTGAAGTTGCCATTGCTGGGCA
Source organism: Planctomycetia bacterium (assembly GCA_043720335.1). Taxonomy (GTDB): domain Bacteria; phylum Planctomycetota; class Planctomycetia; order Gemmatales; family Gemmataceae; genus JAYSSW01. The sequence continues at coordinate 4,057 of JAYSSW010000893.1, read as the reverse complement.
CGCTCGGAAACGTCGGCGGGACCGGCGCGGGGGTCATGGGCGGGGCGACGCGGACCGGGGTGCCGGTGCTGACGCCGAGGATCTGGCCGCGCGGCCTCGACTGGTCGTCGAGGACGACGGGCTGGGCGGTCTCGGCGACGGAGAGGTTGCCGGCCTGGTCGCGCACGACAAGGCGGACGTGGACCTGCTGGCCGACTTCGGTGGGCGGGTTCCAGCGGTACTGGCCGTCGTTCTTCAAGCCGCGTGCGATGGGCATCCACGGGCCCTGGCGGTTGGTTGCGTAGAACAGGTCGACCGGGTCGGCGCCCATGTTCTTGTCGCGTGCGGTCCAGGCGATCTGCACGGACGCGCCGTTGTCGCCGCCGCTGCGGACGCTGGTGATCTCGGCGGAAGGCTTGGTGGCGTCGACTTCGATCCACCAGTCGGGGTTGTCGCCGGGGCTGGGGGGCGTGGCGCCGAAGCCGCGTCCGTTGCCGACGACAAGGCTGACGCCGAACAGTCCTTCGCCGGGGAGGTTGATCTCGGCGGGGCTTTTGCGGTCGGCGTCCTCGCAGAGGCGCTGCCAGCTCCTGCCCTGGTCGCGGGTGATCCAGATTTCGACCTTGCCGACGCCGCTCGCGCCGGCCTGGTCGATCTGGTACTCGAGATAGACGTGCGGATGGTTGACGAGTTGCCGCTGCTGCGGCGCTCCTTCGCGGCGCTGCGGGATGACCTGCGGAGCGACCTGCGGATTCAGGCGCGGATCGGGGATCACCTGCTGCGGCGCGGGATCCACGTTCTTCTGAGGCAGCGGCTTGTACGCTTCGACGGTCGGCGTCGGCGTGAACTCGCCCTGCTTCTGCACCTGCACGATCGTCGTCGGGTTGTCGATGCGGAACGGCTGCGGCATCGGCAGGTCGGTCCCCGCGATCTTCGCCGGCGTCGTGGGCGGGACACCGATTACCGGAGGTGGCGCGACCGGCGGGATGTTGGCGCCGATCATCGGCATGTTCGTGACGTTGGTCTTGGGCAGCGCGACGGGCGGCACGACGGGGCCTTGCTCGACGGGCGCCTGGGCGACCGGGGCGGGGCGCGGCGCGGCGCGCGGGGCCAGCTGGCTGACGTTGCTCTCGACCTGCGACGTGTTGCCGAACGTGTCGGTGGCGGCGGCGCGGATCATGCCGGTGACGCGCGCCTGGGCCGGGATGCAGTAGACGTTCGGGCGGTCCGGCGACGCGTCCAGCGGGCGGAACACCAGGTCGGCGGTCTGGTACTCGAACACCGTCTTCAGACGGTCGGGGTTGGTGTCGCGCACGTCGCACTGCACCAGGATGCCTTCGTTGGCCGTGCCCAGGCTGCTCAGCTCGATCTGAGGCGCCTGGCTGTCGATGACGACGACCAGCCCGGCCTGCTCGCGCTGGATGTCGGGCGGGTTCTGCTTCCCCTGCCGATCGACCGTCACCATCGCGAAGGCGTACTCGCCGTCGCGCGGCGCCTGGAAGGTGAAGCCGTTCTGCGTCGGCACCGCCTTCTCGCGCAGCTTCCACGGCTCGCTGGGCTGCTCCTTCACGTAGAGCTGAATTTCTTGAAGCTGAGCCCGCGCTTCGGCGCTCACCTGGATCGGCAGGTGGATCAGGCTCTTGGTCAGCATCGTCTTCTGCGGCGCGGGCGTGCTCTCCTGCACGGCGGCGGGCGCCGGGTCGACGACCTGCGCCCAGGCCGGCGCCGCCAGCCACGTCTCGCCCGCCCCCAGCAGGAACAACCCCGCCAGCGCGGCTCGACGCGCCCTGGCCCGCAGGCTCCCCGCCCCATGCTTGCGCTCGGTCGTCATGACAGTTCCCTTGCCCTGTGATTCGCTTCGTGCACTCCCCCCGGAGCGCCGCGTGATTTCTTGCGTGGGGTCGGCTGATAGCGTCGATGCGATTTCGTGTCAAGTCCGACTCGTCGAATGACGACGCGGCACGGGGCGTCAAGCCCGCTGCCGTTAGGCGGCGGGGTGGCTGCATGCTTCGACCCCGCCGCCTGACGGCAGCGGGCTTGATAGGTGATGAATGACTTTCGTTTTCTTCACTGGCCACTGACCACTACCCCCTGACCCCTGCCCGCCTCCCTATCATGATCCTGGGGAAGCATCCGAACTTTTTTTCGCGTGGGCCTCATGCCGTTGAATCCGGGACTGATCATTCTCGTCCTCAAGATCGCGGTCTGCGCCGTCACGGTGCTGCTGCTCGCCTCGCTGGTCGCGCTCGCCAAGGGCAATATCCGCCTGCATGGCCGCATCAATTTGGCGTTCTTCGTGCTGACGCTGGCGGCCGTGCTGGGGCTGGAGTTCCTGATCCGCGCCATCGAGCCCGGACTGTTCGAGCAGCACCTCGCGCAGCACAACGCCCAGCAGATCATGCGCGTCCACCTGATCTTCTCGATCCCGTCGGCGCTCTTGCTGCCGCTGATGCTGTTCACCGGCCTGAAGCACCACCGCACGCTCCATGTTTCGATGGCGATCGCGTTCCTGATCCTGTGGACCGGCACGTTCGTCACCGGCGTCTTCTACCTGCCGCACGAGATGTAGGACGACGCCCATGCCAAACGAGACGGGAGACGCCTGGGAACTCGACCTGCCGCCGGAAACGCCGGTCGAATCCACACCAACGGCGCCGCCGTCGGTGAAGCGCATCCTTGAAGCGATGCTGTTCGTCGGCGGGGCGCCGTTGACAGCGAAGCGAGCCGGCGAGCTGATTCGCGGGCTGACGCCGGAGCAGTTCCAGCTTTCCATCGGCGAGCTGAACACGGACTACCGCAGGCAGAACCGCCCGTACACGATCCAGACGCAGGACGACGGCCAGGTGATGGCGCTGCGGCCGCGCTTCCGCCCGGTGGTCGATCGGCTGTTCGGCGGCGTCCGCGAAGCCCGGCTGTCGGCCAGCGTCATGGACGTGCTCGCCATCGTCGCCTACCGCCAGCCGATGAGCAAAAGCGAGACCGACGCGCTGCTCGGCCACGACGCCGGCGCGTCGCTGCGGCAGCTGGTGCGGCGCGGCCTGGTGCAGCTCGCCGCGCGCAGCGCCGACGATCCCAAGGATTTGGTCTACCGCACGTCGCCGCGTTTCCTGGAGTTCTTCGGCATCCACAACCTTGAAGACCTGCCGCGCACGCACGACCTGCAGCAGATGTGACTCCGCGTCGGTCTCACACAACGCGATGCTTTGAGGTATCATTTCGTCATGAGAAAGAACGAAAACGGACTGCTGCTCGAACGCATCCTTGAACCGGTCAGTGCCTCGCTCAACGCGGAGGCGGCCGAGAAGCTGATCGCGTTGAAAGCCGACCGCAAGACGCAGGCCCGCGTCGCCAAGCTCGCGGCCAAGTGCAACGAAGGCGAACTCACGCCGGACGAGCGGCATGAGTACGAGATGGTCGTCATGGCGGGGCACTTCGTCGCGATCTTGAAAGCGAAGGCCCGCGTGAAGCTAGGCCGGGAGAAGTAATGATTCCAATTCAATACGAACTGGCGAGTTTTTTTCGTTCTGAAATTGGTAAAACGTCTGGACGACTGGACACGCAACGATTTTGGTTTAGAATACCTTGCGGACGTTGCAGTAGCCAAATTTTGATTGAATGTCAACCAACAGCTAATCACAAGGACTAGGAAATGAGTCGAATACAGCTTTTTTGAAGCGGAAGCGTAGCTGAATATTTCAAAGGCATTCGGCAGAAAATGCTATCTGAACTTGATGCCTTCGCTTTGGTAGACATCGCCAATGCAGACGTTGATCAATTAATATCGCAGCTTCTTGAGAAGTACCAAGCTGAATTCCCTGAACTGGGCAACGAAATCGAGTATGATAACGCCATGCCGCAAGGACAAAATCGATTTCATGTAACAATCTATGTTCCAGTTGCTGGTGATCCTAATCTGTTACGCTACTGTGGAACTAGTTCTCCCGTGATCCAGGAGCAAGTCGAATTAATTGCAAATCATTTAGAGCCTATCCGAATAACCCGGAAGCCTGGTATGCGATGAAGCCGAGGGCGAAATGCAACATGGCCAAGTAGTTCTCCGCTTTCTTATTCCAGCGGA
>JAYSSW010000892.1:0-3017 GCA_043720335.1 Planctomycetia bacterium | reverse complement strand
CAGCGACCTGCGCGTCTACAACCTCGAAGACCTCGGCACGCACTACGCGACGACGCTGCGGCACTGGCGCCAGCGCTTCGCCGCCAACCTCGACGAAGTCCGCCTGCAGGGCTATTCCGAGGAGTTCATCCGCATGTGGGAATACTACCTCTGCTACTGCGAGGCCGGCTTCCTCGAACACCACACCGGCCTGGTGCAGATGCTGCTGACGAAACCCCTGAACCGCCGCGCGCCGATTGTCGCACGCAAGTTCTTGAATGGTTGATGGGTGAAGAGAAGCGCCAAGCCCCACCATGAGCAACGCGATTGGTGGGGGTCGAACCGCGCGCCGACTCACCCCCAGGAATCGCTTCGCTCATCCTGGGGCTTGCCGCCCTGTCAATTTCGCTTGACCATCCGATAGTGCCCGACGTGCCACTCGCCGCCGCCGCGGTACGCGAACAGCTCCGCCACCGCGAGGAAAAACATCCGCCAGCGCTGCGACTGCAATTTCGCGTCGGCGCCGAACAACGCGTCGACTTCGCCGCGTTGCGCATCGAGATTGCGCAGCCAGGCTTCCGACGTGCGCGCGTAGTCGAGGCCGTTGACACGCCATTGTCGCTCCACGAACAAATCTCGCTGCAGCATCCAAGGCAGCATGTCGCAGGGCATGATGCCGCCGGTGAAGAAGTGCCGGCCCATCCAGTTGCTGTCGCCGTCGGTCTCGAACGGGTAGGCGTGCTCGCGGTGGCAGAAGACGTGCAGGAACAGCTTGCCGTCGTCGTTCAGCCAGCCAGTGATACGCCGCAGCAGCTCCGGCCAATTGCGCATGTGCTCGAACATCTCGACCGAAATGGCGCGGTCGAACCGGCGGTCGGTCGCGAACTGGTTCATGTCGCAGGTCTGCACTTCGAGATTGCGGAAACCGCGCGACTGCGCCTGCTCATCGATGAACGCCTTTTGCGTGCGCGAATTCGACACCGCCAGGATGCGCGACTGCGGAAAGTGCTCGGCCAGCCACAGCGACAGCGATCCCCAGCCGCAGCCGAGCTCGAGCAGGTCCATGCCGTCGCGGACTTCGGCCCGTTCGCAGGTGAGCCGCAGCATCGCCTCTTCGGCGTCGTCGAGTGATGTTGCCGGCGTGGCGAACACGCAACTGCTGTATTTCAGCCGTTTTCCCAGCACTTTCTGATAGAAGCCCGCCGGCACCTCGTAGTGCTGCGCGTTCGCCTCGCGCGTGTCGACGGCGACCGGCGCGGACTGCATCTGCTCGACGAATCGCCGCACCGTTTCGGTGCGATCCGTGAACGGCGTCGTGTTCAACTCGCGCAGCCGCTGCGCGAGCAGCCGGCGGATGCCCCAGCGGATCGCGAAATCGGGAAGCCAGCCGCGCTCGGCGAGATCGATGGCCAGGCTCACGGCGCCTCCTTCGGGAACCACGGGATGAACACGCTCGTCGTCCGTTGGTAGCGCCGGTACGCTTCGCCGCGACTCCGCAGCGCATGGGCTTCGGTCGCCGGAATGCCGGTGACATAGAAGAGGAAGTAGAGCATGAGCGCCGGGGCGAACAGCGTCCCCCACCAGTAAGCGTGGCCGACCGCGAACAGGACGTAGGCCCACCAGTGCAGCCACTCGAAGAAGTAGTTCGGATGCCGCGAGTAACGCCACAGCCCGACATCGCAGACCATGCCGCGATGGCTGGGATCAGCCCGGAAGCGGGCGAGCTGCCAGTCGGCCGTCATCTCGCCGAGCACAGCAACAACCAGCACCGCCGCCCCGGCGAAATCCCACGCATCGATGCTCGGCCGAGGAGCCGTCATCGCGATGAGGAACGTCACGCCGAACAGCACGTCGAGCAGCGCCTGTGCCTGGAAGAAGAGGAAGAAGTACGCGTGGGCCCGGCTGCCCCATTTCTTCCGCAGGTTCTGGTAGCGGCCATCCTCCGCCTTGCCGATCACGCGGTTGAAAAGCAGATAGACCGCGAGCCGAAACGACCAGAGAGCCGCGAGCGCGCCGACGAGCCAGCGCCGCTGCGGCTCGCTTTCGCCGGTGAGGGCGAAGAAGATCGCGAGGACGCCCAGCCCCACCGACCAGCCGACGTCGACGACGCTGGCGTCGCGGCGCGCGACTGCGACGAGCCAGAGCAGCGTCATCATCCCCGCCATCAGCAGCGAGGCGACCAGCAGTTGCGTGAGCGGATCCAAGGTGTCCCCATCGAGATTGGTTCGATGAGCCATTGATAGACGACGACGGGCATGCGCTTCAAGCGCGAAGTTTAGCCGTTCGCCTGCGGCGAGCGCGGGCACGGCGCACGCCTCGATTTCGCGTTTCGGCAAGCGCCGCGTCCGCGCTCGCCTGAGGCGAACGGCTAAACGGTGTCGTTGCAATTCACACCTCGCCCGCCCTGTCAAGAAAAATCTGGCCTTGCCCTTTCCTTTCGTTTGCGATTCAATAGCGTGTTCGCCTTGAGGATCGCGGCGGCGGAATCCGGCCCGCCTCAGACACGGATGATCTGACTCTCACTCACCGCGGTCCTACCTGTCCTTCACTTCGGTTCGAGGAGGCCATCATGGGAAGGAAACCCATCGGTCTGGCACGATTCGCCGCCATCTTCGCCGCCCTGCTCGCCACGTCGCACGCCGCGCCGCGGGGCCTGGCCCAGGAACAACCCAGAGCTGCCCGCTCCAACCTTGCCGAGGTCCGTTTCGCCGACGGCAGCCTCGTCCGCATGACGCTTCTGCAGGACGCGCTCGACGTGCAGACGAAGTTCGGCAAGCTGTCGATCCCGCTCAGCGACATACGCCGGGTCGACTTCGGCCTGCACGTCCCCGACGAGGTCGGCACGCAGATCACGCAGTCGATCAAGCTGCTCGGCAGCGGGCTGCACAAGGACCGCGAAGGCGCCAGCCGCGACCTGGTTCACGCGGGCCATTTCGCGTTCCCGTCGCTCCAGAAAGCGACGCGCAGCTCCGACCAGGAAGTCGCGGTCCGGGCCGTCTCGCTCATCCGCCAGATCTCCGAGCGCGTCCCCTCCGACG
>JAYSSW010000891.1:0-3018 GCA_043720335.1 Planctomycetia bacterium | reverse complement strand
CCACCCGCCGCCGATTCGCGTAAAATGAACACGCATCGCCCCCCACCCTCGCAACGAAAGGCGGCTCGTGTCGTGGTCCAGATCGCACCTTCCATCCTGGCGGCGGATTTCAGCAGGCTCGGCGAGCAGGTCGCGGAGGCCCAGCGCGCCGGCGCCGACCGCGTCCACATCGACGTGATGGACGGGCACTTCGTCCCCAACTTGACGATGGGGCCAGTCGTCGTGCAAGGACTGCGGCCCCGCACCACGCTGCCGCTCGAAGTCCATCTCATGGTCGAGGATCCGGCCAAGTTCCTCGACGCGTTCCTCAGCGCCGGCGCCGACCTCGTCATCGTCCACCACGAGGTGCTGCCCGACCCGCAGCCCCTCCTCAGGAAGATTAAAGCCGCCGGAAAAAAAGCAGGCCTCGCGATCAACCCCGACGCCCCGGTCGATGTGGTCGCGCCGCATCTCGGCCTGCTCGACCTGGTCCTGTGCATGACGGTGTTCCCCGGCTTCGGCGGCCAGCCGTTCCTGCCTGACAGCCCCGACCGCATCCGCCGCCTGCGCCAGCTCATCGACACGACGAATTCCGCCTGCGACCTGGAAGTCGACGGCGGCATCGACATCAACACCGCCCCCCTCGCGACCCAGGCCGGCGCCAACGTCCTCGTCGTCGGCACCGGCATCTTCCGCTACCCGCAAGGCGTCGCCGCCGCCATCGCCGAACTGCGTCGCCGGACGGCGTAGCATTGCCGCACCCGTTGAACTGAGAACGGTACCCTGCACAGGCAGGAATGAGTCTTCTTTCAGAGCCACGACTGGTAAGGAGTGGCTGGACTCGCGCGACGATTCGGAGTGCGGGCGTGGGATTCGGGTCAGCCACTCCTTGCCTGTCGTGGCTCGCGTGACTCATTTCGGCCCACGCCAGGTAATAAGAAGGCGGATCATGGCTGCGGTTGTCGTCGTCGGGGCGGGGGTGTCGGGGCTGGCGGTCGCATGCCGCTTGCAGCAGCGCATGCCGCACGCCGACATCACGCTGCTCGAACAGGGCGACCGGCCCGGCGGATCCGCCTGGACCCTTCGTGAATCGGGCTTCACCGTCGAAATGGGGCCGAACGGCTTCCTCGACTCGAAGCCGACCACCCTGCAACTCTGCCGCGACCTCGGCCTCGGCGAACGACTCATCAGCGCCAGCGAAGCCGCCGGCAAGAACCGCTACCTCCTCCTCGGCGACAAGCTCCGCATGCTCCCCGGCGGCCTCGCCGCCTTCCTCGGCACCGATCTGCTCTCGTGGCGAGGCAAGCTCCACTTCCTCTGGGAACGCTTCCGCGCCAAGCCCGCCGTGGCCGTCGATGAATCCATCGATGCTTTCGCACGCCGACGCGCGGGCGACGAAGTCGCGGAGGTTTTCGCCGACGCCCTCGTGACCGGCATCTACGCCGGCGATCCAAAACTACTGAGCCTGCCCGCGTGCTTCCCGCGCATCGCCGCCCTCGAACGCGAATATGGCAGCGTGCTGAAAGGCTTCGCGCAGCAGGCGAAGCAGCGCCGCGCGGAAGCCAAGGCGAAGGGCCAGCCGTACCAGCGGCCGGGCAGGATGTGGTCGTTCGCCGGCGGGCTGCGCGTGATGGTCGAAGCGATGCACTCGTCTCTCAAGAAGCCCGCGATTCTCGGCGTGCGCGTGCGACGGCTGGAGAAAACCGGCGACCCGCAACGGCCTACCTGGACGGTGCATGCCGACGGGCGCGACGCCTGGCGTGCCGACGCCGTGGTGCTGACGTGCCCCGCGCACCAGCAGGCGCCGATGCTCGCCGAGCTTGACCATGAGCTGGCAGCGCCGATCGCGGCGATCCCGTACAACCGCGTCGTCGTGGCGGCGCTCGGCTTCCACCGTCATGAAGTTCCCGGCTCAGTCGACGGGTTCGGCTTCATCGCCCCGCAGCGCACCCGCCGCGACCTGCTCGGCGTGCAGTGGTGCTCGTCGATCTTCCCGCAGCGCGCCCCCGACGGCATGGTGCTGCTCCGCGCCCTCGCCGGCGGCTGGGCGAGGCCGGACATCATCGACTGGAGCGACGAGAAGTTGGTGGCCGCCCTGCGCGCCGAGTTGCGGATCGCGCAGCGGATCACGGCGCCGCCGAGCTTCGTGAAGATCGTCCGTTGGCCGACGGCGATCCCGCAGTACCACGTCGGCCACCTGGCCCGCGTCGCCCAGCTCGAAACCCGCCTCGCGTCGCACCCTGGCCTGCTCCTGGGCGGCAACGCCTACCGCGGCGTCGCCCTCAACGACTGCACCGAACAGGGCGACCTCCTCGCGCTGCGCGTCGCGGCGATCCTCACATGACTTCCAACGCGACGTTTAGCCGCGACGCGCAGCGGAGCGCGGACGCAACCCACGTCCGTAAAAGAAACCCCACACAACTCCCGTCCCAGCGCACCGCGTAGGAGAAACCACAACAAAATCGCCCCAAATCCGCAAGCGCAACTTGTTCCCCGAAAATGAGTTACGAAAACGATTCAAGATTTTGCGTGAAAACTCATTGACATAGTTGAGTGACAAAGTGTGAAATACTATTAAGACGCTGCCAAGGTTCCCAAAGCCCAGGGGCAGGTGTATGTCGCGGTTCGCAGGACACTTCCTGAAACTTCTCGGCCTGCTGCTCCTCACAGCAGCCGCGCTGAAGTCGTATGGCTGGGCGGTCGATCCGGTGCGGCCCACGGGCTGGTTCGCCATTCCCGCCGTGCAGTTCGCCATCGTCATGGTCGAAATCGCGCTCGGCGTCTGGTTCCTCGTCGGCTGGGCGAAGTCCGCCGCGTGGCTGGCAGCTTTCTCGCTTTTCACGCTCTTCTCCCTCGTCAGTTTCCGCCAAGGCTGGATCGGCGAAGCCTCCTGCGGCTGCTTCGGCAGCCTCGCCGTCAACCCGTGGATGGCCTTCGGCATCGATGTCGCGGCGCTGGCGCTGCTCGCCATCACCCGGCCTTCGCGCGAAGATTTCAGTTCGTTGCGATTATCGCTGTCCACGCGCGTCGTGCGAACCT
>JAYSSW010000890.1:0-6361 GCA_043720335.1 Planctomycetia bacterium | reverse complement strand
GGCTCGGACGATCCAAGCCACGCCTACCTCGACCTGGTCGCGCAGGCGATGGCTTGATCGCCTGCTTCTTTTCGTGCAGTTCGCTTGCGTTCGCGCCGGCGAGCGTTTACAGTTGTTTTCCTCGCCATCGCGCGCCCACGTTTTCCTCCCTCCTCGTTCGCGCAGGTTCTTCCCATGCACGCGAAACGTCTCACCACTGCCGTGTTGGTCCTGCTCGGCTCCGCCCTGGTCGCGCACGCCGGCGAGAAATCGCTGCGGCAGGCCATCGACGCCGAGGTCAAGTCGGCCTGGGCGAAGGAGCAGGTGAAGCCGGCGCCCCGGTCGAGCGATTCGACCTTCCTGCGCCGCGTCTTTCTCGACCTGGTCGGAACCATCCCCAGCTACGACGAAGCGAAGGCGTTCCTCGACGACGCCGACCCGGCCAAGCGCGACAAGCTGATCGACCGGCTGCTCGACGACCCGCGCTTCGCGACGCAGCAGGCGCACGTCTGGGACCTGGTCCTGTTCGGCCGACGGCCGGGCAACCTCGACGCGACCCGCAAGCGCGACGGCTTCCAGCGCTGGCTCGCCGACCAGTTCGCCAAGAACGTCCCCTACGACCAGTGGGTCCGCAACCTGCTGCTGGCCGAGCAGGACGAGAGCGGGCTGTTCTACGTGCAGCACCGCAACCAGCCGGAGGAGGCCACCGTAGCCGTCACGCGGATTTTCCTCGGCACGCAGCTGCAATGCGCCCGCTGCCATGACCATCCGTATGAAGCGTGGACCCAGCGCGACTTCTACGGCATGGCCGGCTTCTTCGTCCGGCTCGTCGTGGTCGAAGGCGAGGCGGTCAAGGGGAAGCGCAAGGTCACGATCGGCGAGAAGAGCACCGGCGAGGTGCTGTTCACCGGGTCGGCCAAGGAGCAGCGGCCCGGCCAGAAGGGCGAGCCGATCAAGCCGAAATTCCTCGGAGGCAAGGAGCTGGCCGAGCCTGCCGTGCCCAAGGACTTCAAGGAAGCCGTGCTGAAGGGCAGCGCCGTCCCGCCAAAACCACTGTTCTCGCGCAAGCAGAAACTGGTCGATTGGCTGGTCTCGCCCGACAACCCGTACTTCGCGAAGGCGGCCGCCAACCGCGTCTGGGCGCAGCTCATGGGGCGCGGCGTCGTCCACCCGATCGACGATCTCAGCGAGAAGAACGAGCCGAGCCATCCCGGACTCTTGCAGGCGTTGACGAAGGATCTGCTCGCCCGCAAGTTCGACCTGAAGGGATTCATTCGCGAGATCGTCCGCAGCGACGCCTACCAGCTCGGCGACACCGGCGAGGTGGCGGACGCGCTGCCTACGCTGTTCGAGCGGGCGCGGGTGAGGCCGCTGAGCGCCGAGGAGCTGATGGCGTCGCTGCGGACCGCGAGCGGCGACGCGCCGAACGCGAAGGCGCCGGGCGACACCAGCGAGTATTTCCTGCGCTACTTCGGCGAGCCGACCGACGGGCAGGGAACCTTTCAAGGCGGCCTGGCGGAGCACCTGTTCCTGAACAACGCGAGCCAGTTCCGCGTGTTCGCCCAGGCCCGCAAGGGGAACCTGGCCGACGGGCTGGTGGCGACGAAGGCGCCGTGGGAGGAGAAGGTCGACCGCCTGTTCCTGTCGGTGCTGAGCCGCCCGCCGCGACCGGAGGAGCGCAAGCGGTTCGTCGCGCACCTGTCGAGCGACGCGAAGATGGTTCCCACTTTGGTGGAGGAGTCGATCTGGGTGCTGATGAGCTGCGCGGAATTCCGCTTCAACCATTAGAATGAGGATCGTGGGCCGGGAGACGAAACCGCGTGGAAAGGAGGCAGCGACACATGGGCAGCATCGCGCCGGACGTGGCGACGCCGATCGTGGAATACCCCGATTGCGACGGAATTCCGATGTCCGACAACACCAAGCAGTTCCGCTGGATCATGACCATCCAAGGGGGCCTCGACGCCCTGTTCCGCGACGATCCCAACGTCTTCGTCGCCGGGGATCTGCTGTGGTACCCCGTCGAAGGGGACAACAAGACGCGTGCCGGCCCGGACGTGTTCGTCGCTTTCGGCCGTCCCAAGGGGGACCGCGGCTCGTATCAGCAGTGGAAGGAAGGCGGACTCGCCCCGCAGGTGGTGTTTGAAGTCCTCTCGCCGGGCAACCGCAAGGGGAACCTGAAAAAACGCTTCCGCTTCTTCGAGCGATTCGGGGTCGAGGAGTACTACTCCTTCGACCCAGACCGCATGGTGCTGCTGGGCTGGCTGCGCGACGGCGACGAGTTGAGGCCGATCCCCGACATGCAAGGCTGGACCAGCCCACGCTTGCAGGTTGGCTTCGAGTTGGCCGATGACCTCGTCCTGCATGGCCCCGACGGCAGCCCGTTCGCGACCTATGTCGAGTTGGCCAAGCGGGAGGAGAATTCCCAGCTGGAAAACGAGAAAAACCGCCAGCGCGCTGACCGCCTCGCGGCGCAGCTCCGAGCGCTCGGCGTCACGCCGGATGAATGACACGAACGACCATCGATTGAACATCAGGGGGACGACGATGAACGACGGCACGCATCTCGGCACGCATCTGGGTCGGCGGGAGTTCCTGAAAAGCACGCTCGCCACCGCCGGCGGATTGACGGTCGCCAACTGGGGCGGGCTGTTCGGCACGCAGGCGGTCGCGCAGGAGGCGGCCCGGCTCGGCAAGCGCTGCATCCTCCTGTGGATGAACGGCGGCGCCAGCCAGATCGACACCTTCGACATGAAGCCCGGCCGACCCACCGGCGGGCCGTTCCGGCCCATCGCGTCGAACGTCGTCGGCACGCAGGTCTGCGAGTACCTGCCTCGCATCTCCCGGCACGCCGACAAGCTCGCCGTCATCCGCAGCATGCGCACGCAGTCGCCCGACCACCCCGACGGCATCTACCACATGCACACCGGCTACCGCATGCAGGAGCGCGTGCCGCACCCCGAGATCGGCGCCATGATCGCCCGCTACCTCGGCAACCCCGGCTCCGACCTGCCCACCTTCGTCCGCATGGGGTCGACCGGCAACGGCGGGGCGGGCTACCTCGGCCCCCGCTACGAGCCGTTCTCGCTCGGCCGCGACGGACAGATGCCCTCCTTCACCGCCCCCTACGTCGCCGGCCCCGCCCAGCAGCGCCGCACCGACCTGCTCCGCTTCGTGGAGGAGGGCTTCGCGCGCGACCGCCGCGCCGAGCCGTTCGAGTCGCACCGCCTCGCCGACGAACGCGCCTGGCGGCTGATGCGGGCGCGCTCCGTCTTCGACATCCGCAACGACTGGCCCGCCGCCCAGCAGCGCTACGGCGCCACCGAGTTCGGCCGCAGCTGCTTCATGGCCCGCAAGCTGGTGGAGGCCGGCGTCCCGTTTGTCGAGGTCGGCCAGGAGAACTACGACAGCCACGCCGACAACTTCGTCTGCCACAAGGCCAACATGGACGTGCTCGACCCCGCCTGGGCGTCACTTCTTGAAGACCTGCACCAAAGCGGCCAGCTCGACCGCACCCTCGTCGTCTGGATGGGGGAGGTCGGCCGCACCCCGTACATCAACAACCGCGCCGGCCGCGACCACTTCATCCGCGCCTGGACCATCGTCCTCGCCGGCGGCGGCATCCGCGGCGGGCAGGTGCATGGCAGCACCGACGCCGACGGCCGCGAGGTCCGCGACAACCCCGTCAGCGAAGGCGACCTGTTCAGCACCATCTACACCGTCCTCGGCATGAACCCGCGCGTCCGCCACCACGTCGGCACGCGGCCCATCTGGGCCACGCCGGAAGGCTCGCGCGTGCTGCGCGAATTGATCGTTTGACGTGAGTGAACGGCGTCTTTGGCGGATCGTCGGTTCGCTGCTCCGCCGACAAGCGAGACGCAGGAGAACCTCTCTCCTCTCCCGCCGCCGCAATCGTTTGTACCCTTGCGAAAAATGGAAACGCAGGGGAGAGGGGGCGAACCAAGTCGTCTTTCCGGGCACCGAAGCGAGTCGGAAGTGCCTGACAACGTGAATTGTGGGGTCGTGGCAGTGACTCGATAGGTCACAAGGGGGAGTTGGGTGTCGGTCGTCGGATCGACGGGATAGATGCGTGTCTCGACAAGGTCCGTGAGGGGGGCGAACGTCGAGAGGCGCAGGTACAGGCCATGACAGATGCGCATGCGACTATGTAGGGTTGCATTCCTAGAATGCGCCCTCTCTCTGAGAATCGCAACCGAATGTAAGCTGAATTCTCACTCTACAATTCGTTGCGACTATTTCTTAGATTTTCAACTTGACTTACGCGTTGGTCCCCGCCTATAATTGGACGTGTTGTGAATCACGATTCTCCTTCAGTCAGGAGGTTCCTTGATGGAACCGATCTGGACCAAACGGGAGTGCATCCGCTGTGTCGGCGGTGCGGGCGGTCCCCACACTCCCAGCTGCGACAACCCGGACTGCGCTCGGCGCTACCAGCACATGCGCTGCGCCACGCCGGGTTGTGATGCGCCCCCTGCCTTCGTCGAGACGAATGGCGGGTTTTTCCGGGTTCGCTGTGAAGCGGACCACGTCTTTTGGACTGGTATCTACCGGCCTGATTAACCGTGGCGAATCGTCAACGACGGATGCCCCAAAGGATGGGGGCTTCCCTTCCGCTTCGCGCCCCTGTATGCTGGTCGCCTGCCCTCCCAAGAAAGAATCCAAGCATGCCGTTCGATCCGCACACCATGATCCGTGGCATCATCCCCCCCGTCGCCACGCCGATGAAGGACAACGAGAATCTCGACCTGCCCCGGCTGCGCTGGCTCCTTGACCACCTCATCGAGCACAGCAACCACGACATGTTCGTGCTCGGCATGAACCCGCGCGTCCGCCACCACGTCGGCACGCGGCCCATCTGGGCCACGCCGGAAGGCTCGCGCGTGCTGCGCGAATTGATCGCGTGATGGTCCGCAGGACGGCGAGCCGAGCGACAGAAGCCGCCGGGTAACGCAGCGAGTTGCTGCTTGACTTCTGCCAACGAACCGCATAACCCGGCGGCTCACGCCGCTCGGCTTGCCTTGAGTTTTGAAACAGCTTCTGCACGCGGAAGGCTTCGCATGAAATCCCTCTTCCGTCTCGCCGTCTCCGTCGTCGTGCTGTTGGCGGCCGCTTGCGTCGCGCAGGCGCAGTCGTTCGACAAAGCGGCTCTCGCGTGGACGTTGCCGTGGGACGCCGACTGGGTGACGGCGGTCGCCTTCGTCGGGCCCAATCGTCTCGCCGCCGGCAACAACCTCGGCGAGATCCTTGTCTGGGAGCTGCCCGACAAGCCCGGCGGGCCGGCGCCGCTGCCGGTGCGCCGACTGGTCGGGCACACAAACGTCGTCAATCGATTGCTCGCCGCGCCCGACCAGAAGACGCTCCTCTCGGCCAGCAACGACCGCACCATCGGCGTGTGGGACTTGTCGTCTTCGCCGAGTGACAACGGCGTTGTCACGCTCAACGCGAGGGCGATCCGCGAGGCGGCCGAGAAGAAGAAGAAATCGCCGACCCCCAGCGACGCCAAGGTGCTCGTGCAGAAGCCGGCCCAGGTGCTGGCCGGGCACCGCGACTGGGTGCTCGGCATGTCGCAGACCGCCGACGGCAGAACGCTCGTCAGCGGCGACGACAAGGGCGAGGTCATCGTCTGGGATCGTGTCACGGGCAAGGAGCAGCGGCGCTGGAAGCTGAAGGGCTGGGCCTGGGCGGTCGCCGTCGAACCAGAAGGCAAGGCGCTGCTCGTGTCGGAGCGCGTGCCGCTCATCTTCGACTCCGGCAGCCAATCCGCCCTCAAGCTGTGGAACCCGCAGACCGGCGAGCTGAAGGTCGATCTGTCGAAGGAGTTCAAGGAGCGCATCGGCGCGGCGGCCTACTCAATCGACGGCAAATGGCTCGCCGTCGGGCGCGGCGGCGAACTCGACGGCGCCAACGGCAAGGTGATCCTGCTCGACCCCGCGACCGGCAAGAAGATCCGCGAGATGACGCCCGGCCATCTCAACGGCCTCACCGACCTCGCGTTCCATCCCGACGGCCAACACGTCCTGAGTACTGGCCGCGACACGACGGTGAAGATCTGGCGGCTCGACGACGGCAAGCTGGTCAAGGAGCTGGGCCAGCCGCGCGGCGGGCAGTTCAAGGACTGGTTCCACGCCGTCGCCGTCTCGCCCGACCGCCGCTGGATCGCCGCCGCCGACATGGCCGGCCAGGTGCAGCTCTGGGCCGTGCCGTGATTTTTTTCCTCCACGAAGGACACGAAGGGGCACGAAGAAAGACAGCCAAGTGCGTATCTTACTCCCTGTCTTCCTTCGTGTTTCTTCGTGTCCTTCGTGGAGAAAAAGAATCATGGCATCGGTCGCGTTGATCACGGGGGCGGGGAGCGGCATCG
>JAYSSW010000889.1:0-3026 GCA_043720335.1 Planctomycetia bacterium | reverse complement strand
CCAGGCACTCCTTGTCTTCACCACGAACCGCTTGTTTCGCAAGAACTACAAGTGCATGAAGTTCGTGGAAGAAGAGGTGGTCGAACGGGGCTTGCGCTGCGTCTTCGTGAAGACCGGGATCGACACGGCGGAGGACAACCGCTGGCGCCTCCCCTTGCAGGTCCACGCGCTGGTCGACGAGATGGCGAGCACCCAGTACGCGGAGAACATCCGCGCCGCCCACGAAGGGCTCTTTCTCAAAAAATACGTGATCTCGACGGTACCCTTCGGCTATTTCGGGAAGGAGGTGGACGGCCCCCTCACGAAGCGGAGCAAGCCGCGACGCGAGCTGGCGATCGATCCCGACACGTCGGTGTGGGTGAAGAAGATCTTCCACTGGTTCGTCGTGGACCGCCTGAAGATCGCTCGCATCCTGGAGCGACTCAACGAGGAACAGGCCCCGTTCACGCCGATGTCGAACGGCGTCTACTGGACGCATCAGTCGCTGGCCTACCTCCTGCGCAACGAATGCTACCGCGGCCTGTGGGCGTACGGCAAGGGGAAGAACGTCTGGCAAAGCCAGAAGGACTACTCCAAGCGAGTGCTCCGGGAACAGCCGCTTCGCACCGTCGTGTTCGAGGATCTGCGGCTGGTGCCTGACGACCTCTGGTTCCGCGCGCAGCAGCTGCTGGCCGAGCAGCCCCAGGCCAATTCCGGGCGGAAGCCGTTGGACGGCAACACGGTGACGAGGCCGCGCATCCTGAACGGCCTCGTGTGGTGCAAGGAGCACAATGCTCGGTTGAAGGTGGGCGGCGGCCACGGGGAGCACATGTACTGCCAGCAGTGCCGGAACATGCCGAAGACCAAGCGGTCCCTGTACAGCTACCTGAACCGTGCCATGGCGCTCCAGCTGACCTGCCAGGCGATCGCGGACCGGATCCGCGCGGATGGCGAACTGTGCGAGAAGATCATCGTCTCCTGCCAGAAGCAAGCCGAGCAGTTCCAGAGGGGCGACGTCGGCGAGCTCGACCGGCAGAAAGCGAGGGCCGAAAAAATCACCGGCCAGATCCAGTTCGTCCTGCGAAATCCCGGCGAGACCGAACTCGACCAGAACGAATCGAACCAAAGGGTGAAGCAGCTTCGCGCCGATCGATCCGGAATTCTTGCGGACATCGCCAGCAGGGAATCGGCCGTCAAGCAGGCGAAATCGATCCCTGCCGAAGCGGAGGTTCGCGGCCTGCTTGCGGAACTCGAGAAGATCTTGAACGCGACCGCTCAGGGGGATGTCCCGGAAGAAGTCGGACTGCTGCGGCAGATCCTGGAAACCATGACGGGAGGACGCATCGAGCTGGAGCAGATGGGCGAGCGCCGTGCTTGCCGTGGTTTTCTGCGTGGGCGATTCCAGCTCGATCCGGTGGCGGCCGTGAAGGGCTTCGGCGGCATCGCGGCCTCCGGCCCACAGGAAACGCCGGTCGAGGTCGAAGTCGACTTCCGTGAACCGATCATCGCCGAGCGTCACGTCGACTCGATCAAGGAGATGTGGGACGGCGGGATGCTGGTGACGGCCATCGCCGAGAAGCTCGGGATCGACCGGCACCAGGTGACGGACGCGATCCAGCTCTGGCACGAAAGCCGCGGGCTGCCAGCGCCGCCGGACGGCCGTTCGCGTCGCGCCTCGCTGCCGGAGCGAAACCTCAAACCGGTGGACAACGCCCCGATCATCGCCGAAGTGAAGAAGCTCTACGACGAAGGCCTGTCGATGGTCGAAATCTCCCGCCGCGTGGGGCGAGAACGAGGCCGGGTGCGAAGGCTGCTGAATGAGTGGTTTCGCATCCACGAACAACCGCGTGTGGATGGCCGCAATCGGCGGAAGATGCTGCAAATCAAAAATCGCCCCAGGCCGTCCGCGCGTGGCGATGCGAGCGGCCAGTGATGGCCGACTGCAAGAAAGCGGTGACGCGATGGTCGCCGCTTTCGTTTTGCCGCGTGGCCTTTTCAACAAGGAGGGTGGAGTCGAACGCAGAGTTTCGTCGCATGTCAGGTCGTACGCGTTGGCGATCGGATCAGCTGACCCGTCGAAGATTGAAGGAGTCGTCCGCGCGGCCTGAACCCGTTTCCATTCCCGAAAGCCCTCCCGCCTCGTCGAGGCGGGAGGGCTTTCTTCATCGAGGAGAACCCATGCTCCCGCTCAGACCGGGCTGGCTGCGGCTCGCTCGCCGGCTCCAGGCGGCCCACGAGCAGCGGGTCGCCGCCCCAAGACGGCCGCTTCGCGATCCTTGGATGGAGTTGAGCACGAGCTTCGACCAGCTCAGGGCGCTGCGACGCCAGATTGACAAGGCCGAGGTTCGCGGCTGGCGGCTCGCCATGGCTTGCCTGCGACAGCGGTTCCCCGGCATGGTCCGCGCCGTTGAGGTTGCCTTGAACGATGCCAAGCAGCAATGCCAGTCGATCGCGCCGCCGCTCCCCCTTCGCGAATGGCTCGCGGAACTGCACCAGTTGGAGGACGATTTCGGGGCGATCACCATCGACGCGGCCCGGCAGTTCCTGGCCGTTGCGACGGAGACCATCGTCCTCGAAAAGACGAGCCTGGGCGCCTTCTCGCTGCGGCTGCACTGGCCACGGCTCGCGGACGGCCGCGAAGCCGACTGCTTCGAAATCGTCGCCCTGGACGAGGGACGGGCGTCGGCGGCCAACACCAATGTTCCGCATCCGCACGTGCGCGACGGCCGGCTGTGCGCCGGCGACGCGACGGCCGCCTTGCGGCGTGCAGTCGCCGAGGGCCGGCTCTTCGACGCGTTCGCGGTGATCCGCAGCGTCCTGGAGAACTACAACCCGCACAGCGCCTTCGTGGTCCTGGCCGACTGGCTGGGCCTCTCCTGCGACTCGTGCGGCTGCCGGCTCGGCCCCGACGACCGCTGTGTCTGCGACCGCTGCGGCCGCGACGTCTGCGGAGAATGCACGTCCCGCTGCGAATGCTGCGGTGTCTGCGAGTGCGAGACCTGCCAGGGCCGCTGCGGCGTCTGCGAGGCGCACTGGTGCGCCCGCCG
>JAYSSW010000888.1:0-6383 GCA_043720335.1 Planctomycetia bacterium | reverse complement strand
CGGGGACGTCCTGGTTGAACTTGCGGTTGATGCGGAAGCGGCCGACCTTGCCGAGGCGGTAGCGGTTGGGGTCCTGGAACTTCTCCTTGAAGAGTTCGCGGGCCTTCTCCAGCTGCGGCGGATTGCCGGGGCGGAGGCGCTGGTAGATCTTGAGGAGCGCTTCCTCGTGGGTGTTTGTGGGGTCTTCCTTGAGCGAGTTGATGATGACCGGGTCGATCTGCTTGCCGGCCTCGTCCTTCATCGACAGGACGCTGACGGTCTTGAGGCCGCCGCTGAACAGCTTGTCGACGTGCTCCTTGGTGATGGTCTCGCCGGAATCGACGTAGACCTCGCCGGTCTCAGGGTCGATGACGTCGCCGACCGCGATGGAGCCTTCGATGGCCTCGCGGTTCTTCTCGGTGACGGGGATGTCCTTGCAGTCGTGGAAGGAACGGAGGATGGCCTCGTCGGTGGAGTAGTCGGGGTCCATGGCGCGGAGGAGCGTCATGGCGGAGAACTTGCCCGACTGGTCGATGCGGACGCCGAGGGCTTCCTTCTTGTTGACGTTGATCTCGATCCAGCTGCCGCGCTCGGGGATGATGCGGCAGGAGTGCATCTTCTTGTCGCCGGTGTCGGTCTCGACGACGTAGTCGACGCCCGGCGAGCGGTGCAGCTGCGACACGACGACGCGCTCGGCGCCGTTGATGATGAACTCGCCGCCGCCGATCATGATCGGCATGTCGCCGAGGTAGACGTCTTCCTCAACGGGTTCCGGCTGCTTCATCAGGCGCAGGCGGACCTTGAAGGGCCGGCCGTAGGTCAGGCGCAGCTGGCGGCACTCGTCGGGGCCGTAGCGCGGCTTGCCCAGCTCGAAGCGGATGAAGTCGAGCGTGATCGACTTGTCGTAGCTCTCAATCGGGAAGATCTCGCGCAGCACGCCTTCCAGACCGAACGGCTCGCGCTGGTCGGGCGGGATGTCGAGCTGGAGGAACCGCTCGTAGGACTTGGTCTGCACGTCGGTCAGGCTGGGAACCTCGACGGCGTCGCCGAAGCGGCCGAAGTTGCGTTCCAGCGTGGGCCTGATGATGCGTACGGCCGGGATGGGCATGGCTCAAGCTCCCCCAACAAAAGAAAACACCCTCGAACCGACAAGCTGGCTGCTTCGCGCGATCCGGTGCGGGGCCGGGCGCGGCTGCGAGCGTGCGTCGTTCGAGCGCGTTGGATGCCAATTGCGGTGCGTCGTCAAGGAAAAATGCGCCGCGTGTTGCGGGCCGGCGCCCTGCGCGAGAATGGGACTGGCGAAAACAGGCCCGAAGCTGGCTGGCAGCCGGGCCGAGGAGGCGGTCCGAAGCAGGCGATGGGAAGGATTGCTGCGCTGCACGCTGTATCCACCTGTGACAACGTGGTTCGCTGCGGGAGGAGGCTTGCCGTCCTGGCCTTCGCCTCGACTCTGCCAGGACGCGGGATTGACGAAGCCAGGGACCGGGGGCGATCCGCTGCGAGCGGCGCGTCCCCGGTCCCTGGCGATGGGGCCGATGGCTACTTGATCGTGACCTTGGCGCCGGCGTCCTCGAGCGACTTCTTGATCTTCTCGGCGTCTTCCTTGGCGATGTTCTCCTTGACCGCCTTGGGAGCGCCTTCGACGAGGTCCTTGGCTTCCTTGAGGCCCAGCTGGGTGATCTCGCGGACGACCTTGATGATGCCGATCTTCTTGGTGGAGTCGAAGCCGGCTTCGAGAACCGGGGTGAACTCGGTCTGCTCGACCTTCACCGCGACCGGGGCGACATTGGTGGGGGCGGCCGGGGCGGCGCCAGCGGCGGGCTTGATCTTGTAGGTCTCTTCGAGGTAGGTGCCCAGCTCGACGGCCTTGGCAACGGTAAGAGCCGCGATCTTGTCGCCCAGCTCCTTGATGTCGGCGGCGAATTCAGCCATGGTCATGGTCCTTTCGTGCGGATGATACCAACCCCGGCGCGTCGAGGGACGGCCGGGGCCTGCGAGATTATTGTTGAACGTGCCGCCTGAAGCGGGGCGGCGCTGCGTAATAGCCAAAACACAGCCCCGGAACTCGCGGGTGCTCGTTCCGGGGAATCGAAATCGGTGGGATATTGGGCTAGGCTGCCGGGACGGGGGCGGGGGCCTCTTCTTCTTCCTTCTTCATGTCCTTCATGCCCTGGATGGCGCTGAGCAGCGAGCCACCCGGAGCGAGGATGGCCGCCGCGATCTGGGCGCCGGGGGACATGGCGAGGCCGAGGACGTTGGCGATCGCCTGCTCGCGGGTCGGCATCGTGAGCGCGAGGGCGAAGGTGATTTCCAGGCCATCGGAGACGGCGGTCTTGACCTTGATGTGCTTGTCGTGCTTCTTGACGACCGTCTCGACTTCCTTGCTCAGCTCGGCGACGCTGGTGCTGCCCCAGGCGATGGTGGTCGCGCCGGCCCAGGCGTTGCTGATCTCAATGCCGTAGTCGCGGAAGACGCGGCGGGCCAGGCTGTTCTTGACGACCTGGAGGCGGATCCCCTTCTTGCGAAGGGACATGCGGATCGAATTGGTGTTGATGGCGCTCAGGCCGACGACATTGAGGACCACCAGATCGCGGACGTCCTTGAAGTCGTTCTTCAGGACGTCCATCTGCATCTGCTTGATGATCTTGCTCATGGATGGCTACCGCTCAACAAAGGTTCGCGCGAATAAATGAAGCTGCAACAGGCGAGCCGGCCTACATCACGACGGGGATGCCGGGGCTCATGGTGGAGCAGATGGTGATCGACCGGACGTAGTTGCCCTTGATGCCAGCGGGCTTGGCGGCGCGGATGGCGTCGATGAAGGCGGTGATGTTGGCGACGAGCTTGTCGTCGTCGAAGCTGAGCTTGCCGACGCCAGCGTGGACGTTGCCCCCCTTGTCGGTGCGGTACTCGACCTTGCCCGCCTTGAAGTCGCGGACGGCTTGGGCGACATCGCCGGTGACGACGGTGCCCGCCTTGGGCGTGGGCATCAGGCCGCGGGGGCCGAGCACCTTGCCGAGACGGCTGACCTTGCCCATGAGATCCTGGGTGGCGAGGGCCACGTCGAAGTCCATCCAGTTTTCCTTGGTGATCTTCTCGATCAGGTCGTCGCTGCCCGCGAAGTCGGCGCCGGCCTCCTTGGCTTTGAGGACGTTGTCGCCTTGGCAGAACACGACGACGCGAACCGTCTTGCCGATGCCGTGCGGCAAGGGGACGGTGCCGCGAACGAGCTGGTCGCTCTGGGTGGAGTCGATGCCGAGCGAGAGATGGATCTCGACGGTTTCGTCGAACTTGGCGCGTTTGGCGGTCTTGAGCAGCCCGACCGCCTTGGGGAGCGGCAGGGGCGGCTCCTTCTCCAGGCGCTGGCGCAGGTTCTTGATGTGGTTGCGGAGCTTCTTGCCGCGCGGCGGCGGCACGCCCGGCTTGCCCTTGCGCTTCGGCTCGCTCTCGGACGAAACCGGCTTGGCGGCGGGAGCAGCGCCTTCGACGGCGGGGGACTCCGGCGCCTTGGCGGCCTTCGGCTCCTTCTCGCGGGCGGGCTTCTTCTCAGGCTTGGGCTGCGCCGAGGCGTCGGCCGGGTTGTTGTCAGCGCCGTCCGCGGAGATGTTCTTCGCCATGATCGTTTCGTTCCAAAAACAAAAAGCCAACAGCAAACAATGCGCCGTCCCGTCGGATTGTTGTATGGCCGACGGGGACGAGCGTCATCCTGATTGCGGGAAGGCGGTTGGATTTATCGGTGCTTGTTGATTTACGGATTGACAAACGAACGTCCACCGGCAGAGGACGCGACCTGCGGTCGCGCTGTGCGCGGACGATGCGCCGATCAAGGCGGGGAAATCAACCCTCGACGGCGAGGCCCATGCTGCGGGCGGTGCCGGCGATGATGCTGAAGGCGTGCGCGTCGTCGCGGGCGTTGAGGTCGGCGGACTTCCTCTTGGCGATGTCGCGCACCTGGGCGGCGGACACCTTGAAGCCCTTGTACTTGCCGGAGCCTTTGGCCTTCTCGTCGGCGTTGAGGACGTCGCCCCCCTTCTTCTTCTCGATGGGGATGCCGGCCGCCTGCTTGAGCAGCACGGCGGCGGGGGGGCTTTTCAGCTCGAAGGTGAAGGTGCGGTCGCTGAACACGGAGATGACGACCGGGATCGTCATGCCGCGCAGCTCCTTGGTTCGCTCGTTGAACTGCGAGACGAACTGGCCGATGTTCACGCCGTGCTGGCCGAGCGCGGGGCCGACCGGGGGCGCCGGGGTCGCCGAGCCACCGGGGCATTGCAGCTTGATCTGGGCCGTTAATTGCTTCGCCATGTCGGTTCCCAAAAAACGCGGCGCGTGGCGCCGTCGTGGTCGCCACTCGAAGCCGCTTCAGAAGATTCTTCTTTGATTGTACGAATTGTCTACGCGAAGTCGACCTGCCAGTACTCCAGCTCGACCGGAACGGGCCGGCCGAAGATCATCAGCTCGACGGAAACCGTCCCCTTCGACTCGTTCAGCTGCTTGACCACGCCCTCCATGCCGGAGAACGTGCCGTCCTTGACCCGGACGCGGTCGCCGTCGTTGTACTTCGGCTTGGCCGCCTCCTCAATGATCCCTTCCTCGCCTTCGGGGCGGCCGATCCACTTGAGGATCTCCGCCTGCGGCATCGGCTCCGGCGCTTTGTTGAGGCCCGCCCCGACGAAGTCGCCGACGCCGGAGGTCTCGCGGAACAGGTACAGCATGCGGTCGTTGAACTCGATGTAGGCCATCAGGTAGCCGGGCAGCAGCTTCCGCTCCTTGATGTACCGCTTGTTGTTCTTGCGGATCTCGGTCACCTTCTCGACCGGGATCACGATCTGGCCGAAACTCTCCTCCAGCCCATCGATTTTGACGCGGCGAAGGATCGCCCGTTTGATCGAGTCCTCGCGGTTGCTCTGCACCTTGACGATGTACCAGCGCTTGTTGTCCACGGGCGGCTCGACCACGGGCGCCGCCTGCTCCTCGGGCGCGTCCTCGTCGGTCGGCTCGTCCGCTTCGTCCACCTCGTCCGACACGTCCTCTTCGGGCGCCTCGTCTTCGAGGGTGTCCACGTTGTCGGCGTCGGTTTCCGGCGGCGCGGCGTCGTGCGGCGCGGCGTCGTGCGGCGCGGCCGCAGCGGCGTCGCCATGGGGCGCCTCGTGCGGCGTCTCGCTGGTCGAGGGAACGGTCTCGGAGGTCATGATGTTGCCAGTCCTGCTTCGGTCGGGACGACCCGATGGGGAACTACCACTGCTGCTTTTCCTGCTGCTTCGCCTTCTGGGCTCGCAGGTCGACCTTGAGCACCTCGATGAACGGGGCGCGGAGAACCTGGATCCACATCAGGTCGAGCAGGAACAGGAAGAGCGAAAAGAGAACCACGGTGACCAGCACGACGATCGTGTCCTGGACCAGGCGCTTGCGGGTGGTCCACGAGACCTTGTTCATCTCGGCTTCGGTGGCGATCAGGAAGTCGGCGAACGTGGGGACGTTGACCAGGCGCCAGGCGAACCAGAGGAGCAGCACGCCCAGGAGCAGAGGCAGCAGCAGGTGGATCTGGAACATCAGCGGCACCCACATCCTCTCATTGGTGTAGGGCAGGTACCAGAACCAGTCGTTGTCCGCGATGCGGTCGGAGCCGAACGCCTTGTGTGAGACAAGGGTGTAGATGCCGCAGAAGCCGAGGACAAGGACGCCGACAATGGTGCCCCGGCGGACGCGGACGCCCTGGCTGCCCTTGTAGGGGAGGGCGTGGAACCAGCCCTGGTGCTCGACCGCTTCCATCAAGCTCGCCCAGTTCGGCGAGGCGAGGAAGAGGAAAACGATGCCCGCGAGCAGCGCAGCGAGGACGACGCCGAGGACCGTGGCGCCGGCGCCGACTTCCTCGACCTGGGTTTCCATGCCGACGCCGATCTTGGCGACGATCCAGAAGGCGGTGAAGATCAGGAAGGCGGCGAAGAACGCCCCCGCGCGGACGCCGGGGATCGACGAGCCGCCGACGACGCCACGGCCGACGTACCACAGCCCGGCGATCGCGACCAGCGACAGGACGAGCAGCAGCGCGCTGGAGAGGAAGGGGTTGGAGTGTTCGGGGATGCGGAGCGTCTCGCTCCAGAGCATCGGCAGGGCGGCGAAGACCAGCGCGACGCTCCCGAGCAGGAACAGTCCGCCGAGCAGGCTCTGCACGGCGAACGGCATCTGGGGGTTCTGGGGCCGGCGCTGTTCTGTCGCGGGAGTATCGGCAACCGACATGGTCGTTCCTTAACGCTGGAGATCCTGGAAGCCAAAGCCGGCCGGGCTTGTCGGTCCTTGACCAGCACGACGGCTTGTCCTGGCACCGCAACCCGTTCAGCAGGGGCGGAGCGACTCGAACGCTCAACCTGCGGTTTTGGAGACCGCTGCTCTGCCAATTGAGCTAC
>JAYSSW010000887.1:0-6397 GCA_043720335.1 Planctomycetia bacterium | reverse complement strand
CTACGGCGGCGACATCATCGCCTGGGACACAAGCCGAGAATCGCGCAGAGAGTATCCGATCATTGCTTTCCCTCGGGTCACTCGCGAGTTCGTGAAGCTTTCGAGCACCTTTGAGAAGCTCGTTTCTGATGTGGTGCGAGGCAGAGTGAAAGACCCGGTTGGAAAGCTTGCCCCAGCCCTAGCGGACGAACGCTGCCTGTTTCAACCAGCGATGGTCGATGGCGCATAGGATTCGGTGCCGAACCTGAGCAGGACCACGTGTTTTTTTCTGAGACGCTGTAGTCCCACATGTGGGCCGAACGGGCAAGCTTGGTCGCTCAGCGGCATAGAATGGTGTCAATCTCACCAGCAAAGGAGATCGCCCTTGACCCTGCAAACCTTTCGCGAACTGCTGGCGCAGCGGCCTTTCAAGCCGTTCAAGCTCGTGATGTCGAGCGGGCTGGCGTACGAGGTACGGCGCCCCGAGATGGCGTTCCTGACCCGGAACGATCTCGTGGTCGGGATCAACGAGACGAAGGGCGGGGTTCCGGCCGAGTTCCGCATCTGCTCGCTGCTGCACGTCGCCACGGTGGAGCCGTTGAACCTCGCGGGCGCGCCGTCGGAGTGAGGCGGTCGTTCAGCCGCCGCAGATTCCCGTTGCGGCGCCCTGACCGGGACAAAGGGTTCGGACCATGAGCGATGCCACCCAGCCACCCGGCTACTTCCGGCGGGACGAACGGGACGGAATCAGCCCTCCTGACTTCTCGAAGGCATGTACCTTCGCGGAGCACATGGTTCACGCCAGGGGCAAACGAACGCAGTACACCAGCGTTTCCCTCGATCTGTCAAAGATCCGAGATTTTGGCGAGGCCGAATACCTGCTTGACCAGCAATTGACCGCGGACGACGGACACCTGCTTGTCGACCATGATTCGCTCCTCGCGGAGCAGCGGTGAGTGATTCGGGAAGAAGACAAAGCAGAGCGAGTTCGAGCAATTCAAGCTCTTCGATATGCCAAACGAAGAAAGGAAGGGCTGGTTGACTGGCGCTTCGATACCCGTTCCGTGGCAAGAAACGACTTGATCACTTGGGCTGAACGGCATGTCCAGAAGTGTTTCAAACGGGTGTAGCGATGGATGAGCTGTTTAGTTGCCGGAACTGCATCCACAACTGTGGCCAAGCACTTCATGTTGGCCAGGGAGCCGGGTATTGCCTGCAGCACGGCTCCGTTGTTCCGGACCCGGACAGGACCACGTGCAAATACCTCCACCGGAAAGACCTGCCGCATTTCGTGGTTGACGAAGGCACACGTGAGCATGCAGCGGAGTTTGCGTTTCATACGGGCCTGGTGCGGCTGGACACCCACGAGGAGATTGGCACGCTTCGCTACAGCGAGAAGTACGCCTGGGAAAACGGCCAATTCGACCCTCTCACCCACGTGCTTGCCCAGTATCACAAGGCGGAGCGTCGCTGGGTGTTCATTCAGGCGTTCACCGCGGGCGCTGATGGGCGCCGGTCGCTTGCCCATGCCTGCCTGATCCGACACTATCTCGACCACTGCGGCACTTGGACAAGCTCCTACCGGCTCGTTTTGGGGCTTCTGCAAGAAGTGGACGACACGCCGTTGTTTTCGAGGAAATCGCTGCTGATCGAGGACGACGGCGTGGTCGAGGAGATTGCCGAGCAGGCGTTGTGGGACGTTGTTTTCGCTCGCCTATCGACGATCCAGGAATACGGATGGCACGCGGGACTGAAGGAACTCGCTTGGGCGAGCGATGAATTGAACGGCTCGCTTGGCGAAATGAACTGGCCGGAGTTGCAGCCCGAACTCGCAGCCTTCCGCCAGCGCTGGGCCGAAACCATTGTGTCACACGCCAAAGACTACAAGGTCTATTTTCCTGCTTTCCCTGAACACACCCTGGACGAAGATCGCGAAGATTAAATGCCTTGTTCGAGGGACAAACAGCTCTGCTTGCGCAAGCCAAGCGACCTTGGGGGATCAGGCAGCAGTGGCTGACTGTTGAAGCGAAGACCGGCCGAACCACGCGAGTCGGAAAGTGCCCATCGTCGCCGAGCCTACGGTACCGAGAAAACGATCCGAGAACTCCTATGATTCCGCCGACCCAGCGCGAGGCCTTGGCCGTCCTGGCGGAGGTCGTTGACCTCTCCCCCGACATCCGGCTGGGCCGGCTTTTCGCCCAGCTCGGCTTTCTGGGCGAGGACCAGACGGGCCGGCCCCTGGGGAGCCTCGACGACGAGCAGCTGCTCGCCGTGCTCCACCACCACCGTGCCGAACTCGCGGCCAAGCGATCCAACGCGCCGAACTTGGCCGGCGCCGCCATGCCGTTTCCTTGTGACCCAGCACCGTTGCAGGGTGTTCCCGGGCAGTGAGCTTGGTCGTTGAGGCACGGATGGACGTGCTCGCGGAACAACGGATGGTCGCGACGTTCCCGTGCGGCGTTCCGGTGCGCCTCCGCGTCGGGCGGCCGGGTACGCGCCCAGGGTTCGTGGATTTCGTCCGCATGGCGGGATTCGCCGGAATTCCCCTTGCAATCCGCCGCGCATCTTGTATCATTGAATTAGTACAACATTCAAAGCCCGGTGGCAAGAAAGGCGGAAGGACGCCCGTGAACCTCCACATCTCCTCAAGCGACGGCGTGCCGATCTACCAGCAGATCGTCAACCAGGTGAAGTACCTCGTGGCGTCGGGCCGGCTCGCGGCGGGCGAGGAGATGCCGCCCATCCGCGTGCTCGCCGAGCGGCTGCTCGTCAACCCGAACACCGTCGCCCGCGCCTACCGCGAGCTGGAGACGGCCGGCCTGGTCGTCAAGCGGCGCACCGCCGGAACCTTCGTCTCGGACGCCGGCTCGCCCCTCGCACGGCGCGAACGCCTCAAGATCCTCGCCGCACGCATCGATGCGCTGCTCGCGGAAGCGAAGCAGTTGAACGTCGGTGTTGATGAGGTTGTCCAGATCGTCCACCAGCGTGATGAAGCCATGCAGCGTTCCGCCCATGCCGAGGAGAAGTGAAGCGATGAACATCAACGAATTGATCGCCCGTGAACCGCACTCTCCGGTGGTCGAGGTGAAGTCGCTGTCGCGCCGGTTCGGCGCCAAGGCGGCGCTCGACGACGTCAGCCTCGCGGTGCCGCGCGGCATGGTCTTCGGGCTGGTCGGCGCCAACGGGGCGGGCAAGACGACGCTCATCAAGCATCTGCTCGGGCTGCTGAAAGCCGAGGCGGGCTTGGTGCGCGTCTTCGGCCTCGACCCGGTCGCCGACCCCGCGAGCGTGCTGGGGCGCGTCGGCTACGTGTCGGAGGAGCACGACCTGCCGGGCTGGATGCGCGTGTCCGAGCTGATGCGCTACACGCAGGCGTTCTATCCGAAGTGGGATCCCGCCTACGCCGAGGAGCTGCGCGTCCGCTTCGAGCTGGACCCGACGGCGAAGGTGAAGAACCTGTCGAAAGGCCAGCGCGCCCGCGCCGGGCTGCTGGTGGCGCTGGCGCATCGGCCCGAACTGCTGGTGCTGGACGAGCCGTCGGCGGGGCTGGACCCGATCGTCCGCCGCGACATATTGGAAGCGATCATCCGCGCCATCGCCGACGAGGGGCGGACGGTGCTGTTCTCGTCGCATCTGCTCAACGAGGTGGAGCGGGTGTCGGACCATGTGACGATGATCGACCAGGGGCGGATCGTGTTCAGCGCACCGCTGGACGACATCAAGGCGACGCACCGCTGCCTGACGCTGCGGTTCACGGAGGCGCGGGCGCTGCCGCCGGAGCTGGCGCCGCCGGAGCTGGCCGGGGCGCTGAGCTGGGAAGGGGGCGGCAGCGAGTGGACGGCGATGTGCCACGGCCAGCCGGGCGAACTGCAAGCCGCGGCGGCGAGTTTCGGGGCGGAGCTGCTGGAGAAGCGGACGCCGTCGCTGGACGAGATTTTCGTGGCCCGCGTGGGGCGTGGGCGCGCTCCCTCCGTTTAGCCGTTCGCCTACGGCGAGCGCGGACACGGCTCCGTGCCACGATTGAATTTTTTTCGCGAAGCGCCACGCGGCGATTCCATTCCCTGACGTGCGTTGCGCCCGCGCTCGCCGTAGGCGAGCGGCTAAACGGAAACCGGTTTAACTTCCGAGGACCGACCCATGCTTCCGACTTCGCTGGCGTACGGCTGGGTGACGTGGCGGCAGCACCGCGTCCTGCTGATGATCGCGCTGGGCGGCTTGCTCGTCGCGGCGGCGGTGTCGGCGTCGCTGCCGGCGCATTGCACGCCGGAGACCGCCAAGGGGATGATCGGGCTGCTGGCGACGATCCTGATGTCGTCGCTGCCGGTCCTGGTGCTGGGCGTCTTCACGTACGGCCTCGAAGGGGCCGACCTCAACACGCGGGCGTCGTGTTTCCCGCAGCGGCTGTTCCTGCTGCCGGTCCGCACGCCGTCGCTGGTGGTGTGGCCCATTGTTTACGGAGCGGCGCTGACCGTGCTGTTGTGGCTGGCCGTGGCGTGGTTCGTGCTGCGGCCTTGGACTCTGCTGTTACGACAAGACGTGCCGCTCTGGTGGCCGGCGGTGTTCCTGGCGGCGGCGCTGGCCATGTTCCAGGCGGTGCTGTGGACGCCGTTCGGGCTGCCGGGGCTGCGGCTGGTCCTGCTGCTCGTCCTGGTCCCCGGCCTGGTCGCGTTGGGCGTCATCGGCGCATCGATCAGCGTCCCGGAAAGCACGCTCGCGGCGGTGTTCGGCGCGCTGGCGGCGCTGGGCTGGGCCGGCTCGTTCGTCGGCGTGCATGTCGCGCGGCGTGGCGCCGTGCCGAACTGGGAGGCGCTGCTGACGCCATTCCGTCGCTTCGGCGACTGGTGGTCGCAGCGGGCGGCGTTCCCATCGGCGGCGAGCGCGCAGCGGTGGTTCGAGTGGCGGATCAACGGCGGGACGCTGCCGACGATGACGGCGATGGTGATGCCTGCGGTGCTGATGCCGCTCTTGTTC
Source organism: Planctomycetia bacterium (assembly GCA_043720335.1). Lineage (GTDB taxonomy): Bacteria > Planctomycetota > Planctomycetia > Gemmatales > Gemmataceae > JAYSSW01. The sequence continues at coordinate 1,447 of JAYSSW010000887.1, read as the reverse complement.
GAGAGGAACGACGTGCTGCCTCTCTCGATGACGCTGCTGGGCGTGCTCGTCACGCCGCTGATCCTCGCCGCGGCGTCGGGCTGGCAGGGCTACGGCCAGCAGCGCTGGACAAAGGACCGCGTGGCGCTGTCGCCGCTGCTGGCGACGCTGCCTTTGTCGACCGCCGACCTGCTCGCCACCAAGATGCGCGCCGCCGCGTGGAGCGCGCTGGCCGCGTGGCTGTTCGTGTTCGTGGTCGTTCCGCCGGCGCTGCTGGCGACCGGCCGCCGCGCCGAGACGATGGAGCTGGTGGAGCAGGCCTTCGCGCAGCATGATCCCGCCAAGCGGGTCGTTGGCAGCCTTGCAGTGATGTTGCTGTTGTTCGTGGCGACGTGGAAGCGCAAGATCGACGGGCTGTTCGTCGGCTTGACCGGCCGGCCGTGGATCATCGTCGTCCTCGCCGTGGTCTGCCTGCCGGCGTCGTTCGCACTGCTCGGCTTCGGCTGGTGGCTGTACAAGCACCCCGACACGCACGAGATCACGCTGCTCGTGCTCCCCTGGCTGCTCGGCGCCGTCGTGCTGGTTCGGCTGCTCCTCGCCGGCGGGGCCCTGCGCGAATCGCTGCAACAAGGCTTGCTGCGGCCCGCGACCGTGCAGCGCTGGCTGGCGGCGTGGCTGCTGACGGCGATACTGCTGTTCGCGCCGCTCGCCTGGGCGGCGCCGGCATGGCTGCCGACGATCCATGTGGCGTTCGCCGTGCTGTTCGCGCTGCCGCTGGCCCGGCTCGCGGCGTCGCCGCTGGCGCTGGCGTGGAACCGTCACCGTTGAGCCGGACGCGGGTTTCCTGGGCCGCGCCTTCGCCAGGTTTCTGTTTTTTTGGCACGCTCCCGCCATGCGTCCCTGTCCGCCGGGGGCCGGGCCTCTACAATGGTTGTTCCCTTGAAACCGGCCGGTTTCGGGGCGTGCCGTAATCGCAGGGCGAGCCGAGCGTGGCTCGGAGGAAGAACCATGACCAAGCAGAAGACCCACAAGGCGTCGAAGAAGCGTTTCAAGATCTCCGGCACCGGCAAGCTGCTGCGGACGCAGGCGGGCAAGAAGCACTTGAACTCGCACAAGTCGGGCAAGCGCAAGCGCCACCTGCGCGCCAAGGTCGCCGAGGTCGGGACCGTGGCCCAGAAGTACGTCGCCGCCCTGTCGACCTGATCGACGCGGATCGCGGAAGCGACGCGGAAGCGCGGCCCCCTTTCCGGGGGTCGCGGTGTTTCACCACCTCGATGAACCAGTATATTGCGTTGCCCGCGCTCCACACCGCCTAAATAGCTGCGCGCGATACCCGATTCCAGCGCCAATCCTTCTTGTGAATAGCCCAGTTCCTTGCGCAACGTGGCAAGCCGCAGGCCAAACAGTTTTTTTGGATCGTAGACGCGCATGAAGCGGGCATAGCAGACAAAAAACGGGACGCGTGCAT
>JAYSSW010000886.1:0-3038 GCA_043720335.1 Planctomycetia bacterium | reverse complement strand
CCGTAAGGGGGAGAGGGGAGCAAGTGAGCATTCTCTCGCCGCGAAGTTTTTCCGCACTGCTTGTTCATCAAGAATCGCACGCTGTTTACCGATCGACCTGAACGCCGTCAACGATCCTTCGATTCCAGAGGATGCCGATGAAACGTCTCCGCTCGAAATGGCTGCTCCTCGGCTGCGGCCTGCTGGCTGTCGCCGCCTGCCTGGTTGCCTTCATCACGTTGGGCGGCATGGACGACCTGTCCGACCCAAACCGACACGCTCAGCCGTCGCAGCGAATCAAGAGAGCGTGGCAGGCCGACTCCTGGGCCGATTCATGGGACATCCTTTCCGGCAGTCGTGATCGCGAAGCCGCATGGAGGCTGGACACTCTTAGAAAGCACGCGAAGACGGGACTCCTCTTCATCGGCGCCAAGACCGCCGCCACGACCTGCCCGATGTTCGGCGGCTCGCCGCAGCGCAACATGGTCAACACCGTCGACAAGGACATCCCTATCCAGTGGTCGGTCGAGGAGGGCAAGAAGGACAAGATCAAGTGGGTCGCCACGCTCGGCACCCAGTGCTATGGCGGACCCGTCGTCGCCGACGGCAAGGTCTTCGTCGGCACCAACAACAAGACCCCCCGCGACCCCAAGAACGACGGCGTCCGCGCCGTCGTCATGTGCTTCAGCGAAACCGACGGCAAATTCCTCTGGCAGACCCTCCACGACTACCCCGACAACCCCCTCTTCAACGAGGGCAAGGACTCCGGCCTCTGCTCCACCCCCGTCGTCGAGGACGCCTTCCACTACTACGTCACCCCAGGCTGCGTCGTCGTCTGCGCCAAGAACGCCGACGGCAAGATCATCTGGTCCCTCGACATGATGAAGGAACTCAAGGTCGTCCCCTTCCACCTCTCCAACTGCTCGCCCCTCCTCGTCGGCGACCACCTCATGCTTGTCACCGGCAACGGCACCGACGAGGAGGGCAAGGTCCACGAATCCAAGGCCCCCAGCTTCCTCGCCGTCCACAAGAAGACCGGCAAGGTCGTCTGGCAGAGCGACCTCCCCGGCGACAAGATCATCGAGGGCCAGTGGTCCAACCCCGTCGTCGCCGTCGTCAAGGGCAAGCAGCAGGTCATCTTCCCCGGCGGCGACGCGGTCCTCTACAGCTTCGACCCCGCCGACGGCAAGCTCCTCTGGAAGTGCAACTGCAACCCCGAGCGCGGCGCCGAGAAGGGGAACGAGAACTACATGGTCTCCACCCCGGTCGTCGTCGATGACAAACTCTACGTCGGCATGGGCGTCTACCCGGAGCACCCGAAGCGCCCCAAGGCGTGCCAGTTCCTCTGCCTCGACGTGACCAAGTCGGGCGACGTGTCGTTGAAGTCGTACGACGCCAAGGACGCCGCCAACAAGGACTCCGCCCTGGTCTGGGCCTTCGGCGGGCTGATCGAGCCGCGCCCCGCCAAGGGACGCCAGGCGAAGTTCGGCAACACCATCAGCACCGCCGCCGTGCACGACGGCCTGGTCTACATCCCCGAGGAGACCGGCTACCTGCACTGCCTCGACGCCAAGACCGGCCAGCGCCAGTGGGAGCACGACTTCAAGACCTCGATCTGGGGCTCCGCCTACTGCGTCGACGGCAAGGTCTACGTCGGCACCGAGGACGGCGAGGTGGTGATCTTCGCCCAGGGCCGCGCCGCCAAGGTGCTGGCCACCGTCGGCATGGAGGAGCAGATCCACAGCACGCCCGTCGTCGCCGGCGGCGTCCTCTACATCGCCACGCGCTCGAAGCTGTACGCGATCCGCTAATGAGATTGCAGATCTCAGATTGCGGATTGCAGATTGGTCGAGCATTTCAAGCCCGCTGCCGTCTGAGGCGGCGGGGTCGAACCCCCAGGAGACGAGGCGATTCGCCGGGGGCTTGCTATCAATAACACCGCGGCCCCGCCGACCTTCCTGGCCTTTTTTCCCGGAGAAGACCCACCCCATGAGCCTCACGTCGCAACAAGCGCAGGACCAGCTCGACGAGCACGTCCGCGCCATGGTCGAATGGCACTTCAACCCCGAGACCGGCTCGCCGTTCTGGGTCGAGGCCGCCGCCGGCACGAACCCCCTCCTCAAGCTCGACTTCGACCCCCGCAAGGAGGTCCACTGCTTCGACGACCTCAAGAAGTTCGGCCTCTTCGAGGACGACTGGCTGCGCGGCGGGCCCGTCCGACGCTGGCTGCCGAAAGCGCTCTGGAACAAGCCCGCCTACGTCTTCGAGACCGGCGGCACCACCGGCATCCCCAAGAGCCGCGTCGTCTGCGAGGACCACTGGATCGACTACGAGGTCTTCAGCGACACCCTCCCCGACCAGTTCTTCCCCAAAGGCAGCAACTGGCTGATGCTCGGACCCTCCGGCCCGCGCCGACTCCGACTCGCCGTCGAGCACCTCGCCCAGTTCCGCGGCGGCATCAGCTTCTGCGTCGACCTCGACCCCCGCTGGGTCGTCAAGCTCATCAAGAAGGGCTGGATGGAGCACCTCAAGGCCTACCAGGAGCACATCGTCGACCAGGTCATGTCGATCCTGTCGGCCAACCACGACATCAAGTGCATGTTCACCACCCCGAAGCTGCTCGACGCCCTGTGCGGACGGCTGGAGAAGGAAGGGACCACCCTCAAGCAGAAGGGAATCACCGGCGTCTTCTGTGGCGGCACCGAGATGACCAGCCAGTGGATCCGCTTCGCCATCGAGGAGCACCTCGGCGACGGCGTCTACATCGCGCCGACGTACGGCAACACGCTCATGGGCCTGGCCGCCTCCGAGATGCCCACCGCCGCCGACGGCTTCAAGATCGCCTACTACGCCCCGCAGCCCCGCGCAGCGGTCCAAGTGGTCGACTTCGACGACTACAACAAGCTCGTCCCGCACGGCGCCGAGGGCCGCGTCATGCTGACGACGCTCACCAAGGAGCTGTTCATCCCGCGCTTCATGGAGCGCGACGAGGGGGTGCGCGAGAAGCCGAGCGCGAAGCATCCCTGGGACGGCGTCAGCGGCGTCAAGCCGTTCCGCGC
>JAYSSW010000885.1:0-6400 GCA_043720335.1 Planctomycetia bacterium | reverse complement strand
GCTTCGGGACCGAACTTCGCTCCGATCTCCGGGTCCGGAGCCGCACCGCTCGACAACTCGTGCGCCACCGCCAGCAGCGCCACCGGCCACACTCCCGGACCGTGCTGGTTCGGCGCCGGCGGAAACGCCTTCTGCAGCTCCCGCTCCGGCGCCAGCTTCATCGTCGTGCCATCGATCAGGAACACCCGCCGGCCTTGCAGCGTCGGCGGGCTCGCGTCGATCAACGACTGGCTGACTGAAAGAGGTCTTTGCCCATGGCGCAGATCTCATGCCGAATTCGCCTGGTGCTCTCGGTTCTCCTAAAACGAGTGCCATTGACCTGCCGGTCGCGGTTCCTGCGCCTGCGGCTTCCGGTCCGATTCTGCCGCTTGCAGGAACGCGAACGGCGTCACGCCGCCTGGGTTTCCTTCGCCTTGCGTTCCTTGCGGGAGTCGATGAACGACTTCACGCACAGCGCGACGAAGACGGCGCACAGGGCCGCCATCGCGATCTGGCCGTAGTGCGCCAGGCCGAGTTCCGTGCCGGCGACGACGGCGCTGACGACGCGGTACGCCGGGAAGACGCAGCCGATCAGGCCGAGCATCGCGGCGACGTGCATCGCGTGCTTGCGGGCGGCGTCGTTGCGGGCGATGGCGCCGAGAACCACGAACGCGACGCCGAAGAACGCCGGGATCAGCGCCGTGATGGCGCGTGTCTCGGAAGCGAAATAGAGACCGCCGCCGAGCGCCATGAGGACGACGCCGAAGAACATCGAGACATTGGACACGGTCAACTCCTTGGAGGTAGGCGCAATCGGTGTGCAGTTATTCCTATCGCTTGCACCGGGTCGATTTCAAGCAGCGGGGCACTTTCCATCATTCGGCGCGGGCAGGAACGATGCACGCAGCAGCCAGGCACGGCCGCGATTTCCGCCCCGGTGGGCAACGCCGTGGAGGATTTTCCGGAGTGCCGCTCCCGGGGGGGAGCGGCTTGGGCGCCATGAACGAGTCGTTACTTCGGCGCGTCCTCCACCTGCTTGCGCTGGTCGTAGCGGACGTAGCGGAACGGGTTCTGGCGGAACGCCTCGTCGAGGATCTGGAACAGCTCCGGGTCGTACTTCTCCAGCGCCTCGCGGGTGCGGACGTGGTTGTGCTGGCTGCCGTCGGCGGGGGCGTTGCAGTCGAAGTACGACTGCACCCCCTCGGCCCAGTACTCCTTGTGGTTGGTCGCGGCGTAGGTGCCCTTCCAAAGCCCCTTGTCGGTCGACTTCTTGAACACGTCCTGCAGCTTCCTGTCGAACTTCGGGTCGAGGCGGTTCAGGCCGATCTCGTGGACGACGTGGCCGAACTCGTGGATGAGGATGTTCTCCTTCGCGTAGCGGTCGCCGCGCAGGTTGAGCAGGTTCTCCTCGCCACAGCTCACGGCCGGACGGCTGCGTGTCGCCCCCAGGCCGCGCGCCCGCTTGTCCCAGTACTCCTTCGGCTTCAGGTCGCTGTGCTCGGGGATGTCGGTCGTCTGCTCGGTCGGCGCCATCACCGCGAGCCGGATCTTCGCGTCGATGAGCGGCTTCCACACGTCGTCGCGCTTGGCGAGCATCTGCTGGATGAGGTGCGCCGCTTCCAAGAGCGCCGCGTCGGAGACCTTCTTCGAGCTGACGACGGGGAAGCCCTTGACCGCGACGTGCTTCTCGTAGAACGCGGCCAGCTTGAACTTCTCGCGCACGTCGTCCGGCACGGGGCCGACCTTCGCGTTCTCGCCGGCGAGGAGCGGCGAAGTGAAGGCAACCGCGAGCAGCAGCAAGGAGACGAAGGGAAGATTCATGGGCGGATTCTCACGTGGATGCGTGATAGCTACTCGTCGAACTGAACTAACCCTGAGCGCCAGCGAGGGGATACCTTGACATCACGCGGAAACAGCAAAAATTCTCCGCCTGCATGGTTCCATGCGATCTCCTCGCTTGCGCTCAGGGTTAGTGTGGCCCGTGAAACCTCTCGTTTCAGCCCTTCGCTTCGGCGTCGAGGCCCTTGAGGTAGCTCCGCACGTTCTCGTCGTCGGGCTTGGTCAGCGAGCGGAAGACGGCTTCCAGCGTTCCTTCTTTCGTGCGGGCCAGCAGGTTCGCCGTCGTGTCGTCGGCGACGACGCGGCCCTGGTCGATGACGATGACGCGCTTGCACAGACGTTCGATCACTTCGAGGATGTGCGAGCAGAACAGGATGGTGCGGCCCCGCTCCAGCATCGATTCGAGGATGCGACGGAAGCTGACCACCGCGTTCACGTCCAGGCCGTTGAGCGGCTCGTCGAGCAGCAGCACCTCCGGGTCGTGCAGCAGGGCGCCGATGAGGAGCGTCTTCTGCTTCTGGCCCTTCGACAGCGACTCGATCTGGCGGTCGGCGAGCTTGTCGAGATCGAACGCCTTGACGAGATGCCCGATGCGCTCGGCGGCGACCGGCTGGTTGAGCTGGTACAGCTCGGCGACGAGCGAGAAGTACTCGTTGGGGGTGAGGCTGGAGTAGAGGGCGGCGCTTTCGGGGACGTAGCCGAGCCTGCGCTTGGCGGCGAGCGGGTCGAGGAGCATGTCGTGGCCGGCGACGCGGATGTCGCCGGAGGTGGGCTGGAGCAAGCCGGCGATCATCTTGACGGTGGTCGACTTGCCGGCGCCGTTGGGCCCGAGGTAGCCGGTCGCCTCGCCGGGGCGCAGCGTGAACGACACCCCCGCGACGGCCTGCTTGCCGGCGTATTCCTTCACGAGGTTCGACACCTCGATCACGCGCGTCTCCTTCGTTCTGCAAGAACCGCGACGGGCAAGGAGAGTCCGTGCCTCACGCGATTTTAGAAGCTGTTTCAAAACTTGGCGAGTCGCGATTGCTTTGCAACGGCGAGCGGCGCGGCTTGAGCGCCGCCGTGAAAAACCGCAACGATGCGTCGAGTCGGCGTCACGCCGGAGGAGCAGCTCGCCAGCGCCGTGGACGAGTAGGATCGCTGCCACCGCGCAAAAAAGCCGCGCGGGGCGCTTGTTTGCTGAGCGCCCCGCGCGGCTTTGGCTTGCTTCGCCCGCGTCGTGCTAGACGACGATCTGCGTGATCTTCACGGCCGTGTAGGGCTGGCGGTGGCCGGTCAGGCGGCGGTAGCCCTTGCGGCGGCGGAACTTCTGGATGTAGGTCTTGATCGACGGGTGCTTGACGACCTCGCCGACGATCTTGGCCCCGACGAGCATCGGAGCGCCGATCTTCACGTCGCCGTCCTTCGAGCAGAGCAGGACGTTCGTGAACTCGACCGTCGTGCCGGCGTCGACGTGGCGGTAGTCGACGGTGACGACATCGCCTTCGGAGACGCGGTACTGGCGGGAGCCGTCTTCAAAAATCGCGTTCATGACAACCGGTTCCTTTGCCGAGGCAATCCTTCGGGGGTTCCTCCCCGTCTTCATTGGAGAGGGCGGGGTGAGTGGTTCGGCGCCACGAGGGAACTTTTCCGGGGCCGAAACGTCGAACAGATACGATAGCGAGTCCCGCCCCGCCTGGCCAGCCGACCGCGTGAAAATCGCCGGCCCCCCGCCTTTGTTTCCGCTTCATATAGCCCCCGGCTTGCCGGGGGTGACGCGCGACCCACGCCCGTTCGATGAATCCTGATCGGCCCTCCACCGCACCCCTGGCAAGCCGGGGGTTATATGAGCGCGCCGTTCGTCCCAAGCCGCGAGCGTGAGCTATAGTGCATTTGCTCCGGGCCTTCCGGTTCCGCGCGCCCGTAGGAGAGGGGCTTTCCCCCAACATGGCCATCGCGACCCTCAGCAGCTTCGTCGACATGCTCCTCAGCGCCTCGATCCTCGAGATCGAGCAGTGCGACGAAGTCGTGCGCATCCAGGACAACTACCAGTCGTCGCGCGAGCTGGCCCAGGAACTGCTGCGCCGCGAATGGATCACCGCCTTCCAGGCCAACCAGATCCTGCTCGGCAAAGGCGGCGACCTCCAGTTCGGCTCGTTCACGCTCCTCGAACGCATCGGCGAAGGAGGCATGGGCCAGGTCTTCAAGGCACGCCAGCGCGGCCTCAACCGCGTCGTCGCCCTGAAAGTCATCCGCCGCGAATGCCTCGGCAATTCCAAGGCTGTCGCCCGCTTCCAGCGCGAGATCCGCCTCGCCGGGCAGCTGGCCCACCTCCACATCGTCCGCGCCTACGACGCCGACCAGGTCGACGGCGCCTACTACATCGCCATGGAGTTCATCGACGGCGTCGACCTCGCCCACCTCGTCAAGAAAGAAGGCCCCCTCCCCGTCAACCTGGCCTGCGACTACATCCGCCAAGCCGCGCTCGGCCTGCAGTACGCCCATGAGCGCGGCCTGGTGCACCGCGACATCAAGCCCGCCAACCTGCTCGTCACCCAGCGCTTCGAGAAGACCCACGCCAGCAGCGCCCGCATGCTGCGTCCCAGCCTCGCGAAAACTCCCGGGGCACCCGGCGCCAGTGGCGTCCTCCGCCGCGCCGACTTCGACTTCCGCTGGGGCTTGGTCAAGATCCTCGACCTCGGCCTCGCCCGCTGGACCGACCCCGACACCGGCCGCTCCGCCACGCAGCTGACGCAGCTCGGCTCCGTCATGGGCACGCCGGAGTTCATCGCTCCCGAACAGGCCCGCGACTCGCACAAGATCGACATCCGCGCCGACCTCTACAGCCTCGGCTGCACCCTCTACTTCCTCCTGTCGGGCCAGGTTCCGTTCCCCAACGGCTCGCTGACCGACAAGCTGATGGCGCACCAGCTCGATGTGCCGGAGTCGGTCAGCGTCGTGCGCCGCCGCCGCATGCTCAAGAAGGGAACGCTCGCCGCCGACGCCCAGCCGGACGACGTGCCCTACGCCATCGAGGAACTGGTCCGGCGGCTGATGGCGAAGAAGGCCGACGACCGCCACGACACGCCGGCGGCGCTGGCGGAGGACTTGTCGAACCTGCTCGACCAGCTGGCGAAGGGGACGCTCCCCGCCGGCCCCTGCGCGCCGCTGTCGGACATCACCGAGGAGATGCCCGCGCCGCCGCTCGCCACGCCGCTCGTTGCGCCGTTGAGCGCCGACAAGTCCATTGATCTGAATCTCGAATCGACCACGACCATGCGGGGCAAGCCGATCGTGGCGGTGAAGCCGCGCTCGAAGCTGGCGACGCGCGGCCTGCGGACGAAGATCGCGTTCGTCGCCGCGGCGCTGCTGGTTGTGCTGGCGGGGCTGATGGTCGCCGTCGCCAGCTCGCGCAGCGGCCGGCCCGGCGCCGCCGAGCCGCCGGCGACGAAGAGCGACGACATTCCCTGGAAGAAGGCGATTCAGAAATAACGGCCGAAGCGGCTCGGCTGAGACGAGATCCGCCAGGAGTTGACGCGGCTGTGCGCCCGGGATCCCGACGGCCGGCACTTCGTCGTCGGCTGCGCGAACAGCAGGTGTGCGTCTTCCGCCTCGAATCGCACCACCTGGACGCTTTCAGCAAAGCCGTCGAGTGACGGTGCAGCAAGAATCCGCCGCAGTTCCGGTTTCGCCGTGACGCTTCTCAAGTCGCCAGGCCGCGCAGGCGAGCGCCGCGTCGAGGTCTCCCGGCTCCAGGATCGAGTACGCCTGCAGGATCCGCTCGCGCGACGCGCCGCCGGCGAGCAGCCCCAGGACCGTCCCCGCGGTGATCCGCAAGCCACGGATGCACGCCTTCCCGCCCATGACGGCAGGATCGTGGGTGATTCGCTTGATCTGCACGGCTTCCCTCCTTCGGTTCCCAATCTTGCAGCAAAGCATCATGGACTTGTTTTCCCGCTTCACGCGCGGGTTCGCCATGCGGACTTGTCCCGGCCGCCATGCACAACGGCAAGCACCTCGACCCGGTCGGAGTGGATCCGGTAGTAGACGACGTGGGCGAATCGCCGAAGCCGGGCCGCGCGGAGGTTCCGCCACAAGACGCCGACCATTTTCGGCAGGGCGCTGATTCGGTCCAGCGTTTCCTTGAGCCGGTTCAAGAACGCTTGGCCCAAGCCCTTTCGCTGCGCTTCATAGTAGTCCCGCGCCTCCTCCACATCCCGGCTGGCTTCCGGACGCAGGACAATGGGCAGGCTCACGGCTTGCTCGATAAACGGGCCAGCACCGTTTCCCAAGGCTCCGCCGCCCGCGGGTCGGCGTCCGCAGCGGCGATGCGCTGCTCCAGCAACTCCAGGTGCCAGTCGGGCGGCGGCAGCGGCGTGTCGTCGGGCAGGCTGTCCCAGATCAGGCCGATCAGTTCGCAGCGCTGCTGCGGGCTGAGCCGGTCGATGCCGAACTGCTCCAGGGTCAGGTTCAGAAACGAGACGTTCTCCGCCCTCCACCAACCCTGAGAGCCTGTGAAAAATTGCTTTTCCCCGGAAAACAGTCGCCTCGGCAGCTGTCCACCGCGGGGGCCGGGCGCTAAACTTCCTTCATGGACATCCAC
>JAYSSW010000884.1:0-13765 GCA_043720335.1 Planctomycetia bacterium | reverse complement strand
CGTCCCTGGGGATTTGACTACCCAGGGACGGCTGTCCCTGGGCTTTCGACGCTTCAATGTTGCCTGCCGCCGCTACTTAATGAACGGCTCCAAAAACCGCCTGCTCTGCCGCAGCGAACGCTGGCGGTCGGCGAGCGAGCCTTCGTAGGCGCGGTCCTCGACCTCGATGCAGACGGCGCCGGCGTAGCCCGAATCGCCGAGGGCGGAGAAGAACGGTCCCCACGGCACGTCGCCCAGGCCGGGCAGCTTCGGCGTGTGCCAGCCGAGGCCCATGCTGCCGCGCTGGTAGAGGTTGTCCGCGTCGATGCGCGCGTCCTTGGCGTGGACGTGGACGAAGCGCTTGCCGAACTCGCGCACGCAGCGCGGGATGTCGATGAGCTGCCAAACGAGGTGCGACGGGTCGAAGTTGAGGCCGAGCGACGGCAGCTTGTCGAACATGGTGCGCCAGATTTCGGGCGAGGTGGCGAGGTTCGCGCCGCCGGGCCACTCGTCGAGCGAGAAGAGCATCGGGCAGTTCTCGATGCCGATCCGCACCTGCGCCGCGTCGGCCAACTTCATCAGATCGGGCCAGACCTGGTCGAAAAGGGGCCAGTTGTCGCGCACCGACTTGTGCGGGTCGCGGCCGATGAACGTGTTGACGACGCCGACCCCGAAGCGGGGCGCCGCCTGGATCACCTTCTTGAGATGCTCAAGGGCGCTGCGGCGATGCTCCGCGTCAGGATGCAGCGGGTTGGGATAGTAGCCCAGCCCCGAAATCTGCACGCCGGTTTTGGCGACCAGCTCGCGCACCGTGGCGACGACCCGATCATCGACGCTGGTCACGTCCAGATGCGTCACGCCCGCGTAGCGGCGGTCGGCGGCGCCGGGCGGCCAGCACATCAGCTCGACGCAGTCGAACCCCTCGTCGGCCGCGAAAGCGAACACGTCCGCGAGCGGCAGGTCGGGCAGGATGGCGCTGACGAAGCCCAGTTGCATGGCGTTCCTTTCGTGGGCAGGGATCAGGGGTCAGGGGTCAGTGAAATCAAGCCCGCTGCCGCTAGGCGGCTGGGTCGGCGCGGGGTTCGACCCCGCCGCCTAACGGCAGCGGGCTTGAAAACTTCCGATGAATTTCGCTGGCTGCTGACCCCTGTTCCCTGATCCCTGCCACGTCAGAACGGGTGCGGCCCCGCCAGCTCCTCGCTCCTGGTCGACTTGATGCGGTTGTGCTCGTCGACGAAGACGATCTTGGGGCGGAAGTCGTCCATTTCACTGTCGTCGATCTGTGTGAAGGTGGCGATGATGACGAGGTCGCCTTCCTCGACGAGCAAAGCGGCGGCGCCGTTGGCGCAGACGACGCCGGAGCCGATCTCGCCGAGCATGGCGTAGGTGCGGAAGCGCGTGCCTCGGGTCACGTTCCAGACATGCACCTCCTCGTAGGGGATGATGTCGGCCGCGTGCAGCAGGTGGGTGTCGAGGGTCAGGCTCCCCTCGTAGTTCACGTTGGCTTCCGTGACCTTGGCCCGGTGGATCTTCGATTTCAGCATGAAGCGTCGCATGCCGTTGTTGTAGGGAGCAGGCATCGCGATTCGACGCCATTTTTCGGTTGCGTCGCCAGGCGTAGGATGGGTTAATGCACCGCGTCGGTGTCGATCAAGCCCCACCCCCCACCCTCCCCAACAAGGATCTCTCCATGCAACGCTTCCTCTCGCTCGTCGCCCTCGTGCTGGTCGCCGGCTTCGCCCGTGCTGGCGACGTCCCCGAAGGCTTCACCCCCCTCTTCAACGGCAAAGACCTGACCGGCTGGAAATCGACCGGCAACGCGAAGGTCTGGGGCGCCGAGAAGGGGGTCATCTACTGCGCCGGCGGCGGCGGGGGCTGGCTCATGACCGACAAGGAGCATGCCAACTTCGAACTCCGCCTCGAGTACAAGATGCCCCTCAAAGCCAACAGCGGCGTCGGTCTCCGCTCCCCCCTCCAGGGCGACCCCGCCTACGTCGGCATGGAAATCCAGCTCATCGACGACGTCAACTGGGGCAAGCTCGAATCCTGGCAGCACACCGGCTCCATCTACAACGTCGTCCCCGCCAAGAAAATCAACAACCGCCCCATCGGCGAATGGAACTCCATGAGGATCGTCGCCAAGGGCAGCAAGATCACCATCGAGCAGAACGGCGAAACCCTCGTCGACGCCGACCTCGCTGATTATGTGAAAGAGCACGGCAAGCGCCACCCTGGCATCAGTCGCGAGAAGGGGCACATCGGCCTGCAGAGCTACAACCTACGCGTCGAGTTCCGCAACCTCGTCGTGAAGAACCTCGACTGATCCGCCAGCTCGGTGAACTGAAAGCCCAGGGACGCCGTCCCTGGGCTTTCGACGCTTCCACGATTGTCACTTCTTCAATTCAAAGAGCAGCCCGTTGGCGCCTTCGCGGATGGTCGCGCGCAGCTCGCTCGTCTTGGCGGCGAGGTAGCGCGGCGGCAGGAGCTGCGCGCCGTTACGCTGCCGGCCGTCCTTGCCCAGCTCACGCCAGGTGATCGTGACGGCGTAGTCGCCGGCGGGAGCGCCGTCGTTGAGCGCGTACGTCGTCACGCGGAAGCTGCCGTCGGCCTCGATGATGCCGCTCGACTTCACCCCCTTGGCATCGCCTGATTCGCCGGCCAACTGCACGACCGCCCACGCCATCGGGGAACCCTCGAAGAACGCCTTGCCCCGAGTGGGCTGGAGCGGCTTGCGGGCCACCTTCTTCGCCGGCTCGTCGGTCGGGATCTTCTGCAAATCCTCCGGCAAGAGCGCGTCGAGCATCAGGTTGGCGAGAACCGGGCCTTCCTTCTTCATCGTGATCCAGGCGAAGTGGTCGAACTCGCCCATCTCGACGCCGCGCAGGGCGCTTCCTCCTCCCGTCGTCGCAAGTTGGTAGTGGTTCATCCCCTGGCGGACGAATTTCTGGTAGCGGTGGACGTGCCCAGCGAAGACGGTGTAGTTGCGGCCTGAGAGGCTTTTCTCGAATTCGCCCCAGCCGTTCTTCTCGCCGTTGCTGGTCGCCCATAGCGGATGGTGCACGAAGACGAAGGTCCAGCGGGCGCCGGCGTTGTCGGCCAGCACCTTGCTGGCGTAGGCGATCTGCTCCTTGCCGAGCGCGACCTTGGCTTCGGGGCCGTCGTTCGAGTTGAGGGCGAGGAACAGGACGCCGCGATAGACGAAGTGGTAGTGCTTGCGGCCCAGCTTGTTGGCCCAGTATTTCGACGAATCGACGTTGCCCGCGTCGTGGTTGCCCGGCACGTAGAAGAACGGCATCGTCAGCCGATTGACATAGAAGTCGAACTCCTTCCACTGCCCCTTGAGCGCGTCGTCTTTGTTGGACCCTTCAATGAGGTCGCCGACCGAGACAACGAACGACGGCTGCATCAGATTCAGCTTCTCGACGGCCTGCAAGAAGATGTTGGCGCGGTGCCCGCCGGTGCGGTCGCTGACGATGGCGAACTGGAAGTCGTCGGGGGAGTCGTTCCAGCGCAGGTGGGTGACCGGGTTGCGGTCCTCGCACGGGAAATGGGTTTTCAGGCCGTCGCCGACGACGCCCGACAAGGCCGCCGCCGTGCCCAGGCCGACCAGGGCCAGCAGCCCCAGGAGAATGCGTTTCATGTGCGCGAGTCCTTGATGGTGGATTGCAGGGCATGGTAATCGACGGCGAATGAAATGCAACCGGGGAAGCGGAGACTTCGCCGAAAGATCACGAAATCCACGCAAGGAACGGCGACCGCGCCGCCCTTGTCGGCGTGGTGCGAAGAGGTAATAGAGAAGGATCGGCTGGGCGGTTCCGACGGAGGGAATCGCCGATTGCCGTCCCCGGAAGCGGAACCAGAGAGGACGCCTCATGCGTTTGACCCGTGCGGCCTGCTACGCTCTTCATGCGGTCGCGTTCATCGCGCAGCAGAAGAAGGAGCAGCCGATCGCGTCGCACCTGATCGCCGAGAAACGGGGCATCTCGGACCGCTTCCTGCTGAAGGTGCTGAAGCCGCTGGTGACGGCGCAGGTGCTGGTCTCGGTCAAAGGCCCCAACGGCGGCTACCGACTGGCGAGGCCTGCGGGCGAGATCACGATGCTGGAGGTGGTGGAGGCAGTGGAAGGCCGGATCCGCGGCCTAGCGCCGACGTGCCTGGACGAGCCGACGCACCCGGTGAACAAGAAGCTCGACGCCGTGTGCAGCCAGTCCGCCGAGCAGCTCCGCCGCCAGCTGGCCCGCGTGAAGATCTCCGAACTGAGCGGCAAGGACTGAACGCGGCGCGGACGCTGCCCATCAGAAGCGGCTACAGAACGAAAAGGAGAGCGGGGCGCTGTTTACCTTTTCGCCCTCGTTTCGGCCTATCATGTCCCTGGGAGCGACCACGACGCGAGGCTGGTAAACATGTCACGACACCACCAATTCTTCGCACGCTGCATGATCTTGATCCTGGCAGCAACCAGTTGGCCCGCCGCCGCCCAGGAGCCGCTGGCGAAGAAGGACGCGGCGTGGATGCTGCCCGTGACCGAATTGCAGGCCGACCCGAAGATCCCCACGTTGTCGGAAGTGGTCGGGCATCGCTGGGGGCAGGAGATCTCCAGCCACGCCGAGATCGAACGCTACTTCCAGGCGCTCGCCAAGGCCGCCCCGGACCGCTGCCAGCTGACGAAGTACGGGCAGTCGTACCAGGGCAAGGATCTTTGTCAGCTCGTCATCACGTCGCCTGAGAACTTGAAGAAACTCGACACGATCCGCGAGCAGAACCTCGCCCTGGCCGACCCGCGCATCACCACCATCAAGCAAGCGGAGGACATCTCCGCCAGCGCCCCGGCCGTCGTCTTCCTCACCTACTGCGTGCATGGCAACGAGGTGTCGCCGTCCGACGCCGCCCTGCTGACGGCGTATCACCTGCTCGCCGACCGCCGACCCGAAACGCGCGAATGGCTCAACAAGCTGGTCGTCGTCATCGACCCGCTGCAGAACCCCGACGGCCGCGACCGCTTCATTCACTTCCACCGCGAGACGCGCGGCGGCTTCGACCAGGAACATCCCCTCGCCGCCGACCGGCTGGAGCGCTGGCCCGGCGGACGCTTCAACCACTACCTCTTCGACATGAACCGCGACTGGTACCTGCACACGCAGAAGGAGTCGGCCGCCCGCGTGAAGGCGTACCTGCGCTGGAAGCCGCAGATCTTCGTCGACGCCCACGAGATGGGGCCGAACACCTCCTTCTTCTTCGACCCCGCGACCGATCCGTACAACCCGCACACGCTCAAGCGGCAGCGCGAATGGCACGTCAAGATCGGCCGCAACCACGCCGACAGCTTCGACCGCCTCGGCTTCGCCTACACCACCCGTGAGATGTTCGACTCGTTCGGCCCGCAGTACGGCTCGACCTGGCCGGCGCTGCACGGCTCCATCGCCATCCTTTGGGAGCAAGCCGGTGTGCGCGGCAGAGTTATTGCTCGTGACGACCAGACGAAGCTGCACTACCACGACGGCGTGAGGCACCACTACGTCAGCGGCCTGGCCACGCTCGAAGCCGCCGCCAAAAACCGGGCCGCCCTGCTGCTCGACTTCCACCGCAACGCCGCCGACAGCGTCAAACTCGGCGAGACGGGGCCGATCCGCTCGTTCTTCCTGCTCGAAGGAAAACGCCCCACTCGTGCCGCTGCTCTCGCTCAACTGCTGGTCCGCAACGGCATCGAGGTCCGCCGCGTCACCACGGCGACCACCGTGCAGGCCGCCGACACGCTCAGCGACAAGCCGGGCGAACACGCCGTCCCGGTCGGCAGTTATCAAGTGCCGCTCAACCAGCCCGCTTCCCGCCTCGCGCTCACGCTGCTCGAACGCCACCAGGACATGGGGGCGGAATACATCAAACGGCAGGAGAACCGCGTCAAGCGCGGCCTGCCCGACGAGATCTACGATTCGACCGCTTGGTCGCTGCCGCTGGCGTTCGACGTGGCCTGCCTGCGCACCGCGACGAGCGACAAGATCGCCAGCGAGCCGTTCAGCGAAGCCAAACTCTCGGGCAAGGTGGTCGGCAATGGCAAGGCGCCGCGCGTCGGCTACCTCGTCAACGGCGCCGACGACAACGTGATGGCCGCCCTCACGCAGTGGCTGGGCCAGAAGCTGCGCGTCCACGTCCTTTCCGAACCGACGCGCGTCAACGAAGTATCGTTTCCGCGCGGCTCGCTGCTATTGCGAGTTACTGAGAATCCCGAACGCCTGCACGAACTCGTCGCCGCCGCAGTGAAGGCGCACGGCATCACGGCCCACGCGGTCGACAACGCCTTCGTTGACGAAGGCGCCAGCTTGGGCGGGCCGAACGTCCACTGGGTGAAGGCGCCGCGCGTGCTGCTGATGACCGACCGTCCCGCGCAGCATTCGGTCGGGCACACGTGGTATCTGTTCGATCAGGTCTGGCACTACCCGGTGACGCGCATCGCCGGGCGGTCGCTGCCGGCGGTCGACTGGACGCAGTTCGACGTGTGCGTGCTGCCCAACGGCGCCTACACCGAAGGCGACGCTCCGCCGGCCGACGTGGTGCGCCGCCTGCGCGACTGGGTGCAAGGGGGCGGGACGCTGATCGTGTCAGGCGGCGCCGCCGAGTGGGCCGCCGGCGACAAGGTGAAGCTGCTGTCGAGCAAGTTGACGCATCGCAAAAGCGACGACGAGAAGCCCGAAGGCAAGAAGAAGGACAAGGCCGACAAGCAGATGCCGCTGGAGGTGCCGGGCGTGTTCCTGCGCACGAACGTCAACGACGACCACTTCGTGACCTGGGGCATGGACAAGGCCGAAGTCCTCTACTTCAGCGGCAACCGCCTGTTCGCGCCGCTGAAGAAGACCGCTGGCAAGAACCTCGTCACCTTCGCCGAAGGCAAGGACCTGCTCGCCAGCGGCTACTGCTGGCCCGAAACGCTGAAGCTGCTCCCCGGCAAGTCGCTGCTGATGCACCAGCCGCACGGCAAGGGCCACGTCGTCGCCTTCGCCGACGACCCCAACTACCGCGTCTTCTCGCCGACCCTGCAGCGCCTGTTCTTCAACGCCGCGTTCTTCGGCCCGTCGCAGAAGAACCACGATTGACAAGCGGCGGCAAGAGACAGGATGCCGCACGCAGGTTACAATGGCAGCGCCGATCACTGAAGTCTGCTCACGGTCTCGCAGGGCTTCGCCATGACGTTCGACTACACGCAGCGGATCACCATCGAATCTGGCAAACGGAGCGGCCAGCCGTGCATCCGCGGCATGCGGATGACGGTGCAGGACGTGCTGGAGTACCTCGCGTCCGGCATGACCAACGAGGAGATCCTCGCGGACTTCCCGGACCTGGAGGCTGACGACCTCCGCGCGTGCCTGTCGTACGCCGCCGACCGCGAGCGCCGCTTGCGCGTGGTGCCCGCCGCATGAAACACGACCCATGCCTCTCGCACGGGCTTGTCGAACAAAATGCTTCGCAAAAATCAGTTGACAGAGCAAACCAGACGCGGTAATGTTAAGGAGTGAACGAATTGACACTCCGCAAACAGCCTCGAACACATGAAGAGCAATAATCGTTCAAATTCATTCGTGCTCATTTTTTTGCTGCCATTTGTCGCAAGTGGAACTCCGAGTTTGGACTGGTCGCGAAGAATCCACCTTTGTGGAATCTTGCGACTAACCTAAACGCTTTTCAGCGGGAGGACATAACATGGACCGCTTCCATTTTGTGTGTCGTGCTGCCTACTCAATCATCTTGGTCGTGGCAATCGGCGGTTGCGGTGGCGTAAACGATTCAAAAACGGAATCGCCGAAAGAACTTGCGTCTGAAACCGTGGAAAATCCCAAGAACGGGAAATCGGCGAAGAACGCCGATTCCACTTTCGACAAAGAGAATGAAAAGGCCAGTGAACTCGCTGCAAAGGAAAAAGCGAAGGAACTCGCCACCAAAGACCGCGAAGAACGCATTGCGAGAGAAAACGCGAAGGCGAGGCTGCTGCGTCGCGCAAAGGCTGAGGCGGAAACCGCAGCGAAGAACCAAGCGAATCGCAGAGAGTACGAAGTCGAAGTCGAGAAACGGAAAGCGGAACACCAGGAAAGCGTCGAGCAATACAAAGCGGACAAGGAATCGGTCGAGCAATCCATTTCCATCTACTCGGCGGCGAAGAAGGAGCTTGATGCCGCAAAGAAACTTGGAGAAGCCAGGGCGGTATACGAATCGAGCAAGCGTGAAGACGCAAGCAAGCTGCTGAAAGACATTGCCCAACGACAATTCCGCGAAATCATCAAGGTTTTTCCGGAAACCCAAGCGGCAAAAGATGCAGGTCTTCTGTTGAAGGGCGAATACGTCGTGGTTCGCAAATTACCGCCTCTGCCGCCAGCACCTGCGGAAATGCCGAAACGACCGCAGCCTCTTGTGCTTCCCGCGCCGCCGGTGGAACTTGCGGTGGTCTATCCGCCTGAACCTGAAGAGATCGCTGCGGAAGCAGCGAGGATCGCAGCTGCGAGAAAAGCCGAGATTGAAGCCCAAATTCAGAGGGCGGCCGAGGAAGCCAAGGCGGAAGCAGCCGCAGAGATTGCTCGAAAAGCAAGGGAGGAACTGGATTTCGACGGCTTGGTGGTGCTGTTGCCTACCCTGAAGGGGACCAGCGGACAGTTCAGTGGCGAGATCACGGGCATTGTTGTGAATCGTCCCAATCGGACGCTGCGTTACGCAGAAATTCGATTCAATCTGCTCGACGACAGCGGAGCTCAAGTCGGATCGGCGCTCGCCAACATCAATGATCTGGAAGCGGGTGGCAGGTGGAGTTTCAGAGCGGTCACTTTGAGACGTGATTTCGCACAGTACAAAGTCACCAAAGTGTCAGGCTACTGAGCAGCGACCAGAATTCGTTGTCCCTCAAACGATTAGGAATGTAGCACTCGGACAGCCCATTTCGACCTCGCTTCCTGCCCCGGAGGGGCAGCGGAGTGTAGCCACGGGTGGAGCGAAGCGCAACCCGTGGAATAGCGTCCCGCGCGGGATTTCGCCCCGGCAGGGGCGACGGAGCCTCCTTCGCCCCTACCGGGGCGAGTTGAAGCCACTTTTCGCGACCACGGGTTGCGCTGCACTCCACCCGTGGCTACATTCCGCTGCCCCTCCGGGGCAAAAACGCCATCCGCAGGCCGCGTGAAGACCTTCAACGATGCCGCATTCTCCACCCTCGCAGCATAGAATGAAGGCATGCCGACGACATTTCCCCGACTTCGGACCCCGCTCCATGACCCATCCCCTCCGTCTCGCTGTGTTCCTCAGCTTGCTCGCGGCTTGCGGGTGTGGTGGCGTAGCGTCGCCGGCGCCGATCAGTCTGGGGCATGTCGCCAACCTCAGCGGGGCGGACAAGGCGGGCGACCAGGCGATGCTCGGCATCCGGCTCGCGCTCGAGGAGGCGACGGCGGACTTCGGCGATTCCTTCGGGGGCAGGCCCGTCCAGGTGCGGCACACCGACACGCGCGGCGCCCTCGATGCCTACGAGGCGGAAGCGGCGCGCCTGGTCGCGGTCAACCGTGTCGCGGGGGTGATGGGCGGGGCGACGGCGAAGGAGGTCGCGGCGCTGGAGCGCTGCCAAGCGCCGGTGCTGTCGCCGCTGGGCTTCGTCGCGCCGGGGTCGGGAGGGCAGACGTTCTGCATCGGCATGCAGCCGGGGCAGCAGGCGGCGGCGCTGGCCCGCTATGTAACTGAGGACGGGAAGCACAGCCGCGTCACGCTGGTGGTCGACGAGCAGCGCGACGAATCGCCCCGCTTCACGGAGCCGTTCGAGCGGGCCGTGCGGGCCGTGTTCGCTGCCAGGAAGGAGGAGCCGCGCATCGGCACGATCCGGTTCGGCAAGGAGCCGAAGTGGGCTGATGTTACTAAGACCATCGAGAAGGCTGACCCGCAAGCGATCGTGTTCGTGGGCAAGGCGGCCGACGCGCGCGAGCTTCGCAAAGCGCTCGGCGCCCGCAAGCCGACGTTCGTCTTCGCGGGGGACGACGGCGACTTCGCCGCGCTCGAAGCGGGGCCGGGCAGTGAAACGGTGGTGCTGGCGACGGCGTTCATCGTCGACGCCGAGTCGCCGAGGACGCAGCAGTTCGCGGCCCGCTACAAAGAGGTGTTCAAGAGCGAGCCGACGGTGCACGCCGCCCTTGGCTACGAATCGCTTCGGCTCGCGGTGGAAGCCCTGAAGCGAGCACAGCCAGCGATTACGCACGAGAAGTTCTGCGACGAGCTGCGCAAACTGAAGGATTTCGCCGGCCTCGCTGGACCGCTGAGCTTCACCAGCGAGAACCAGATGCAGCGCACGCTGTTCGTGGTCCGTTACGACGGGGCGGGATTCACGCTGCTGAAACGCTGCCCGCCGGCGGTCGATATGAAGCAGTGAGCGTCGCTTGCGAAAACGGCTGGCGCTGCCTACACTGAGTTCGGCCGTCGAACCTGTGTCCCCGGAAGCCGCCGCCGTGTCGCACACCACCTTGCCGCCGAAACCGCCGCCCGTCGCAGCGGGCGACCGCGCGCCGTCGCCCCGCTTGCAGTTCCGGCTCTGGCAGGTCGTCGTCTGCTCACTTACTCTGTTCGTCACCGGCTGGTGCTTCACCATCCACGCCGCCATCGGCATCACGGCTTCGTTCCTCGCCAAGCATGTCATCGTCGCGGTGCTGGCGATGGGCCTGGGCATCGACGACGATCCCACGAAGCCGCCGCGCTGAGATCACGGCCTCGTGGCGCGAAGCTTGCGGGCGTGCTGTTCGAGGTCGGCGTCGCCCCAGTGGGTGCCTTCCGGGCCTTGCGGCGGCGAGGTTTTCTTGTCGTGCAGCGGCAGGCCGGCGCTCGCTGTCTTCACGGGCAGCAGCACGCCGTTGCCGTCCACCACGCGCAGCACGCCGTTCCACTTCACCGCCAAGGTTGGAGTTCGCAGCGTCAGCTTCACTTCGATGCGGCGCGGCGGCGTCAGCAGCACCTCGTCGACCTTCTCCACCCACGGATGCTTGCTGAACCCTTCGTGCAACTGCTTCAGCAGCTCGTCGTCGATCAGCTTCAGCTTCTCCGGCAGCCGCGACAGGTACTGCACCTCGTCGAGAAACGTGGTCCGCTGCAAGCCCGGCGGCGGCGCGACTTCGATCTCGCCGAAGCGAACGAGGTAGCGGTCCTGGTCGCGGATCTCGCCCAGGCCCCAGCGGCCCAGCAGCACCAGCCCGGCCAGGAACCCCGCGATGAGGGCGAGCAGCAGCACGGTCATCGCGACGCCGCGCAGCCGTCCCGTGGGAGGCGACTTGGCCCCCCCCTTCGGCGAACGCGACTTGGCGGCGAAATGCTGCTGCATGCGTGACGCGAACTTACCCAGGGACGGCTGTCCCTGGGCTTTCGGCGGCGATCCTTTCCTTTGACGTGGGATGCTGCCCCGGTCACCAGATGGCGATGGCCAGGTCCAGTTCGAGGTGGAAGCGTTCCTCGACCTTGGCGCGGACGAGATCGATGAGGCGATGCACGTCGCGGGCGGAGGTGTTCGGCTCGGCGACGACGTAGTTGGCGTTGCGGTCGCTGACGACGGCGCCGCCGACGCGCTGGCCGACCAGGCCGCACTGCTCGACCAGCGTGGCGGCGTTCAGCCCGGCCGGGTTGCGGAAGATGCGGCTGGCGCACTGGAAGCTGTGCGGGTGGGTGCCGCTGTGCTGGATCCACGCCTTGCGAAGCCGTTTCACAATGGCGTCGGGACGGTCGTTCTCCAGCTGGAACTCGGCGGAGAGCAGGACGGGATCGTCGAAGTTGCTGGCCCCGACGCTGAAACGCAGCTCCTCGTGTTCGTGGGTCTGCAGGTTGGCCTTGAGGTCGAGGACTTCGACCTGGCGGACGAACTGGCCGATGTCGGAGGAGCGGTCGCCGGCGTTGAGGCGGAGTGCTCCGCCGACGGTGCCGGTGAAGCCGACAAGCGCTTCGAGTCCCGCGAGGCTGTGGCGTGCGGAGTGCGAGATGACCGACGACAGGCTGGCCCCGCAGCCCGCGCGGACGCGCTTCCCCGTGACCGTGACTTCGGCGAAGGCGGGGGCGCTGAGCCGCACGACGACGCCGCTGACGCCGTCGTCGGGAACGAGGACGTTGCCGCCGCCGCCGAGGATGCGGTAGGGGATCTTCGATTTCATGCAGAGCTTGAGCAGCGCCGACAGCTCGGCGACCGAGCGAGGCTGCGCGAGCGCCTCGGCCGGCCCGCCGATCTTCAGCAGCGTGAAGGGGGCGAGCCGCTGCTGCGGCTGGACGATTTCCGCGAAATCCGCGAGATGCGCGACCACCGGGCTGCCTGCCATGCTTCTCTCCGCGCGTCGTTTCCGAGGGAGTCTCGAACGGTCATTTTATAGGAAAAGCAGCCGTGGCCTGGTCTCCTTGAAAAAGACGCGGACGACGTGCCCAAGCGCCGCCGTCCGCCGGTTGCTACTTCGCAGCCGCGCGCAGCTCCCAGACGTGCGGGACGGGCTGCGCCGCGGCGTAGACGCCCGCCTGCATCTCGTTGATGCGCGCGGTGCGCTTCGCCAGCTCCTGCGGCTGCCGTTCCTTCGCGATCTCGGCGAGCCAATCGGGAGCGCTGTACATGACCACGCTGCGGAAGCGCTGGTGCACAACCTTGTTCTTGTCGTTGATCGCCTGGAGGACCTTGTTCGCCTGGTCGTGGATCGGGCCGGTGGTGAGGTTGCCGAGGTTGACCCCCTTGGCGAGTTCGTCGCTGCTGAACGAGCCGACGCCCTTCTTGTCGATGCTCAAGACGTACTTGCCGCTCTGCAAGCCCGCCACCTTCAGGCCGTACCAGTTCAGGTCCTTCAAGTTGTCCATGTACGGCAGCACGCTCAGCCAATCCTTCTGCACCGGCAGAGGCAGCGCTTCGTCGAGGCGCGTGAACGAAACGGCAGTCGGCGACGCTTCCAGCTTGTCGACCTTGCACGCCTTGGTGGACGCCTTGCCCGCGTCGATGGCCACGTCGCTGACGAGGGCCGGCGCGTGCAGGCCGACGAGGATCGCATGGGCCATCAGCAGGCCGCCCGGCTGCGAGGTGTGGAAGCCGTCGTAGTAGGGCTTCGCCGTCTTCGCCTGCGGGTCGTCCTTCTCCATGGCCTCGACGGCTTTCCGCGTCAGGGCGTACTGGTCGACGAAGGTCATGCCGAACTCCTTCGCGACCCCTTCGAGCGGGGCGTAGAACTGCTTCTGCGTCTCGACGTACAGCTCGAACCGCTTGTCGACGCGGCGGTCGACGGCGTTGGGCGAAAGGAGCGCGACGCGGACGCCGGCCTTCTTCGCCATGCTGAGCATCGCCTGGGTGCGTTCGACGAAGTTCTTGTTGGCGGTTGGGTTGAACTTGCCGTAGCCGGCGTCGTTCATGCCGAAGTTGATGGTGACGACGGTCGGCTTCTCGTCGAGGACGTGCTTCTGGAAGCGTCCCGCGCCGCCCCCCGCGCTGTCGCCGCCGATGCCGGCGTTGATGAACGTCATGTCCCCTTTGGGGAAGCGCGTGGTCAGGTACAGCTCGAGGTAGCTGGAGTATTGGTACTGCTCGGTGATGCTGTCGCCAAGGAAGACGATCCGCTCCTTGGGCTGGAAGAAGAAGTCCTTCTCCTGGGCCGCAAGCGGGGCGGCGAGGACGAGAGCGAGCAGGGCGCCCATGCCAAGGCGTTTCATCGGTGGGTTCCTTTCGTGATCGGGAGGGTGTGCGACGAGTGCAGGATATGCGAAGCGAATTCGCGGAGCCAATCAAAAAAACGACGGTCGTTTCGCCGCGACGCGCAGCGGAGCGGAGCGCGGGCAC
>JAYSSW010000883.1:0-13772 GCA_043720335.1 Planctomycetia bacterium | reverse complement strand
GATCAGCCCAGCAAGACTCCCTCGGCAAAACCACCGGATTCCAGTCTACTCGCGCAAAACCCGCACTTCTAGCCCTGTCGCGGGCCGTTGTTTTTTTTTTGTCAACGCGGCTTGTATGGCTGGCTGCATGCACTTGGGTGCTGGCGCCTGCTCGACTCCCAACGGCCAGCTGACGGGAGGGCGGAAGCGGGACGATGGCTTGCAAGGAACTGCCTTCGTTCGCTTGGCGATTCTCCGCCTGAGCCCGAAGCGCGAGCGAGGAAAACCGCGCGACGGTGTGGGGCCGTGGAACGGCGACTCGCGCAGCGAGAGCCGCGACTCGCGCTGCGCGAGCCGCGCATCGTCGGACGGGGCACGCTTCCCTTGCGACCGTCGCGCGGGTCGGCCTCGCTCGCGCTTCGGGCTCAGGCGTCCGGCGACTCTCAAGAAGCTGCCTTCTTCCCGACCGTTCCTTCCCGTGGTCCCGCCGCCAGCGGCGTTCAAGGTTCGCAACGAAGGGGGCGATCTGACCACGTCACAGAAACGAACGTGGTCGGAATCGGTCTTGATCGGCGAGCCGCTGCTCCGCGTTTCAGCGACGAAGCGGCGCCATGTCGGGCAGCACGAAGTCGCTCGGCAGACGCGGCTCGATCGTCGCGGTTCCGCTGCTCCCGCGCATGGGGTTGATCGGCGGCTCAATACGCGGCGGGAGCATCCCGTTCTCGACGGGAGCGTGCGGTTGGACCACCTGGTTTCGCTGGTTGCCCGACTCTTCGATGATCCGGGGAGGAGCGACCCGGGGAGGAGCGACCCGCGACGGTTCGGCACGGGGAGGAAGCTGCGGCATCGGCGGGGCGTTGCAGACGATCTCCGCGCCCGCCCAGAACTCACCCTCTGGCGAAACCACCTTGACGCGCACCCTGCCCGGCCCCGCTCCCACGGCGACGGCGGATACCTGCAGCGTCTTGGTCTCGCCCGGCGGGATCGTCGATTGGACCATGCCTTTGATTTCCCGGCCTTCGAGATGCGTCAAATTATCGGGCAGCGAAGCGTGCAGCGCGAGTCCGCTCACGGAATGGCTCGAACGGTTGGCGATGCGGATCTCGAATGTCACGGACGTGCCCAGGTTGGCCTGGCTCGGGCCGACCAGCTGAACCTCAAGCTGCGTCGCCGCCTCGCGCGGCGGGGCCAGGTCGCGGGGAGGAGAGAAAGAGGTTCGCCCTTCCACCAGGCTCTCCATAGGGTGGTCGAAAATTTGGCTGCTGATGGAGAAGGGGCGCGACTCCGGTGCCGGCCGGTCTCGCACCGGGATGCTGCCCGCCGGCAGCGGCGCCGAGAGATCGTTGCGGGCGGGAGCGCCCGTTTCCTGGCTTCCCGTCAGCGACTTGGTCAGGCTCGAGAAGAACGGCTGCCGGGTTCCGTTGACCGGCGACGGAATGACGAACGCATTGGCGACGATCCCGGTGATGCTGTTGTTGCGGGGCATGAGCGCCGGCGCGGGGGGGATGTTGACGGGCGCCGCCGCTTCCGTGCCGACGGGCTGCTGCGGGGGCGGGCCGCCTTTCTTCAGGCTGGCCAGCACCGCTCGGGCGCTCGCGGCCATCTCCTCGCGCGGCACCTGGGCGATCTTGCGGTAGTACTCCGCCGGGTCGGTGGGCAGCTTCGGGTCCGCCTTCACCAGCGGAGTCGGATCCTTCTTCGGCTCCTCGTGGACCATCGGGCACAGGGCGAGCGCCTCGGCCGCGACCGCGCGGACGCGGTCGGACTTCTCGACCGGATTCGGGTCGGTCTTGTTCTCGCCCAGAACGGAGTTCTTGAGGGCGTCGATGATCTCGTTGTTGCAGCAGCAGCCGTTGCGCAGCGCCAGCGCGGCCTCGAAGCGGACGCATTCGTTGCGGTCTTTGCGAAGGGCGTTCTTCAGGGCGGCGATCGCTTCGGGCCAGCGGTTGCAGTCGACGGTGCCGAGGAACCGCACCGCCTTGCGGCGTTCGATCGCTTCGGCTTCGTCGTTCTTGACGCGGGCGGCCAGGCCTTCCGGGTCGTCGGCGGGCTTCATCAGGTCCTGCTGGATGGAGTTCTGCTCGCAGCGTTTGCCCAGCAGCCCGCCGGACATCGCGGAGACGGGGCCGGCCGCGCTGTTGAACATCATGCCGAGCGGGGAGTTGCAGAACGCGGTTTTGCAGGCGAATTTCTGGTCGGCGTTGGGGAGGAGGAAGCTCCACAGGTTGGCCTGCGCCGGCGCGGCAGGCGCCACGGGCGCTCCCGGGATCGCGGGCGCCGCCCCGACCGCCGGAACCTGGGCGTGGGCCGGGGAGGCCGAGAGGATCGCCAGGCCTGAGATCAACCCCAGCAGCAGGAGGTTTCGATTCATGGAGTCCGTCCCTTTATCCAGCGCCGATCTGGGCTTCGACCCCGGCGTCGTCCCGTCGCGGGCGACTTTGCCGACTGTGCCGGTTTCTTTATCGGCAGCGACTGTGCCGGTTGTGAGCATTTTTACGATTTCGCCGGATCGGGCGGGCGATTGCCGGGGACGAGGAGATATCGCACGTCGGGAATCATTGACGCAACGAAAGCCCAGGGCTGCTGCCCTGGGTATGCAAATCCCCAGGGCAGCAGCCCTGGGCTTTCATCATCTCACCGCAGTTTGGCAAAGTTTGCGGCTTTTTCCACCGATACTGAAGTTGCAGGTTCGTCCGGCTGCGCAGGTGCGCCGTTTCCGTCAGGAGATTTGCAATGGTGAGTGCTCTGAACACGTTGCGGAATCAGCTCACGGTGGCGCTGGCGGTCTGCCTCGCGACAGCGGGGGTGGCGGCTGCGCAGGAGAAGGGGGTCGCGAAGGGGGGGCCGAACACGGGATTCGTGGTGGTCGAGCCGAAATCGGCACCCCTGCTCGAACCGCCTCTCGCGCTGCCCGCTGCGCTGCGAACCGACGCCGTTGCCAGCCCGAAGGTCGAGGCGAATTTCTCGATTTTCGATCCGAACGTCGTCCCGGCGTCGGGCTGCTGCGGGATGGCGCCGCGCAACCAGGACCTCGCCAGCTACGGCTGCGCCGGCCAGCAGTGCGTGCCGGGCCGCACCTGCACGCCCATCGAGAGCAACACGGCGTGCGGCCGGCTGTTCGGCGGCCTCTACAACGGCCTGTGCTGCCCCGATCCCTGCTACGAACCAAGCTGGATTCCCGGCGCCAATGCCGCCTTCTTCCAGGACAGCCCTCGCCCCGTCACCCAGACGCGCATCCGCTACGACGCCGTCCACCATTACGGCTTCCCCGACAGCGCCGAGTTCTTCTGGGGCAAGATCGGCTCGAAGGGGCCAGGCAACCCCTCGCCGTACTTGAACTACAGCTCCGCGAGTCTCTACCAGGAAGTCGCCGCCAAGGGCGCCAGCTTGTTCTTCGAGACCGTCTACCTCTCGACCGATCCGATCAACAACCCTGGCAACTCGGGATTCGGCGACATGAACGTCGGCGTCAAATCGGTCGTGTTCGACCGCGAACTGCTCCTCGTGACGACCCAGTTCCGCACCTACATCCCGGCCGGCGCCTTCACCAAGGGGCTCGGCACCGGGCATGTTTCGCTGGAACCGTCGATCCTGGCGGCGTTGAAACTGTCGCCGAACACCTTCCTGCAGATGCAGCTGGCCGACTGGATCCCGCTCGGCGGCAGTCCCGGCTTCGCGGGGATGGTTTTCCACTACCACTTCAGCTTGAACCACAACCTGTGGCGGCATGGCGACATCTTCAACGCCGTCGCCACCATGGAACTGAACGGCTACACGTTCCGAGGCCAGTACACCGACCTGACCAACACCGCCATCGGTCTCGACGGCGGCAACTACCTCAACGCCGGACCCGGCCTGCGACTTCAGTTCTGCGACAAGGTCGACCTCGGCTTCGGCGTCGGCTTCGGGTTCGGCAACGGCCACGGCCCCGGCCAGATCTACCGCACCGAACTGCGCATGCGCTTCTGATCTTCCCGCGCGCCGGCGAAGTGCGCGAAGCCCGATTCATGTTCACGTTCAGGCGAACCGGCGGCGCTACAGCCAGCGCTTCCACGAGAAGAACGACAGCGAACCCAGGCCGCACGCCGCCATCAGCCCCAGGGCGAACGGGTAGCCGTAGTCCCAGTCCTTCTCCGGCAGATTCTCGAAGTTCATGCCGTACACGCCCGCCACCAGCGTCATCGGCAGCACGATGGTCGAGATCATCGTCAGCACCTTCATGATCTGGTTCAGGTGGTTCGCCTGCGACGACAGGTACGTCTGCATCAGGTCGGCGGCCATGTCGCGTGAGCTTTCGATCAGTTCGGTGAAGCGCACCAGGTGGTCGTAGACGTTGCGGTAGTAGACCTCCTCGCGCTCGTCGACCAGGGCGAACTCGCCGCGCGCCAGGCGGACCAGAACTTCACGTTCATGGATCAGCGTCTTGCGGAGCACGATGATGCGCCGCTTCAGATGCAGCAGCTTGAGGAAGGTGGCGGTGCGCGGGTCCTGGACGATCTCGATCTCCATGTCTTCGAGCGTCTCGTCGAGCCGGTCCAGCACCGGGGCGAACTGGTCGACCGTGGCGTCGAGAACCAGATGGAAGAGGTAGTCCGGCCCGCGCTCGGCCTGGGCTTCGTGCCGTTGCAGGTAGCCGAGCGTCTGTTCGGCGCACGACAGCTTCTCGTAGTGGTGCGTGACGAGGATCTGCCTCGTCAGCACCGCGCTCAGCTGCGTGAACGCGCGCGGGATCTCGGCGCTCGGCTTGTCGTCGTGGAACGCCTTCAGGAACTCGGCGGTCAGCGGGTTGACGATCACGAACAGGTAGTCGGGGAACTCCTCCGCTTTCGGCAGGTGCGGCGCCGCGTCCGGCTCGCGCCGCAGCCGGGTGATGTCCTCCAGCGTCAGCGGATGCACCGGCAGGAACTGCTGGAAGACCAGCGCCTCCTCCTCGACCGTCGGGCCGCACAGGTCGATCCAGAGGATCTCCTTCAGGGAGTGCAGCTGGTCGCGCAGCGCCAGCAACTCGTCGGGCGCGATCGTGTGCAAGTGCTTCGTCGCGGGATTCCAGGCACGGATCGAAATCATGGCAGCGCTCTCGGCTTCAAGGTTCCAAGCAGAAGCGTAGCGACTTGCGCGCCGAATGCCCAATGATTCCGGGCGAATGTCGCCGCGACGACGCTGCGAGTCCCACGTTAGCAATCGTTGAAGCATCGAAAGCCCAGGGACAGCCGTCCCTGGGAAGTTTCATACCCAGGGACGGCTGTCCCTGGGCTTTCATCATTTCTCTTTCGCCGCGAGGGATGCCCATCTCCGAACCCATTTTCATGAGGCTGCTTTCTCACGCCTCCCCAGCAACCTCGCCCCAGCCGATTCGGCTTCGCCATCTTCGCGCGTCGCAGCTTGCCCTGCTTCGCGCGGAGGGGTTTTCTGCGCCGTCTTCCACGAAAATTGACCCTTGCAGCGCCGATTGCCGATCTTAGGAAGCGGGGAAACACCCCTGCCGTTGCAAATCTGGGACGGGCGGTTATAAACGGTTCAAACCGCGCCGACGCCCAGGAAGGGCATTCCGCCGCGACAGGCAAGGAAGCCGCCATGACGCTCCAGGTTCATCAACCCCCGCTGACGCCGCCGCTCGACCGGCTCGCCTATGCGCGCTCCATCGTGCGCGGCGAAGCGGCGGCCTTGCAGCAGGTGGCTGACCGCCTCGGCGATTCCTTCCTCCACGCCGTCGATCTCTGCCTCGCCTGCACCGGCCGCGTCGGCGTCACCGGCACCGGCAAGTCGGCCGACGTCGGACTCAAGATCGCCGGCACCCTCAACTCCACCGGCACCCGCGCCTACGTCCTCGACGCCACCAAGGCCGTCCACGGCGACCTCGGCATGGTCCACCACGACGACGTCGTCTTCGCCCTGTCGCTCAGCGGCGAAAGCGAGGAAGTCGTCCGCCTGCTGCCTTCGCTCAAGCAGATGGCCCACCGCGTCGTCGGCCTGACCAGCAACGCCACCAGCACGCTCGCGCTCGGCGCGGATGTCGCGATCATCCTCGGCCCGCTCGACGAGGTCTGCCCGCTCGGCCTCGCCCCCAGCACCAGCACCACCGCCATGATCGCCGTCGGTGACGCGCTGGCGTTCACGCTGATGCGGCTGCGCGAGTTCACCCGCGAGGACTTCGCCCGCAACCATCCCGCCGGCAACCTGGGAAGGAAGCTCCTCAAGGTCGAAGCGGTGATGCGCCGCGACCTGGAGCTGCGCGTCGCCCCGTGCAGCCGCACGGTGCGCGAAGTGTTCGCCCAGTCGCAGAAGCGGGGCCGTCGCACCGGCGCGGTGATGCTGACCGACGACGACGGCAAGCTGTGCGGGCTGTTCACCGACAGTGATTTGGCGAGGCTGTTCGAGCAGCGCCGCGACGGCCAGCTCGACCGGCCCATCGCCGAGGTGATGACAAGGTCGCCGACGACGGCGGTGGTCGGCACGCGCGTGCTCGACGCGCTCGACCTGCTGCGGGCGCGGAAGATCAGCGAGCTGCCGATCCTCGACTCCGAAGGCCGTCCGGCGGGATTGCTCGACGTGACCGATTTGATCGGACTGGTTTCGCGCGAGGAGGCCGAGAGCTTCCTGCGGCTCGCGAGTTGATTTCTTGCATCTTGAAAGGCGGCCTGAAATGAGGCTAGTTGACGGCCGGCAACACGAACCCGGAGCGCAAGCGATGGGATACCTTGGCGACACGCGGAATGACCAAAATTTTCCCGCAAGCATGATTCCCTGCGATCCCATCGCTTGCGCTCCGGGTTCGTTTCGCCAGAGCATGTTTCACTCCTAGTCGCACAAGTCACAAGGACCACGGCACGAGAGGATTGGCTTTGCAAGGATCGTTGCCCCAGCGCTGTGCAGCCGTCGAAATGCTCGTCGTCGATGTCGACGGCGTGCTGACCGATGGCGGGATCGTCTACAGCGACCAGGGCGCCGAGCTGAAGCAGTTCCACGTTCGCGACGGATCGGGGCTGAAGGCATGGACGAAGCTGGGCAAGAAGGCGGGCATCATCACGGGGCGTCGCTCGCCGCTGGTGCAGCGGCGGGCGGACGAACTGGGTTTCTGCGTGGTGGTGCAGGGGGCCGAGGACAAACGAGTTGCGTTGGACCGCATCCTGGCCGAACAGAACGTGCGGGCGGAGCAAGTGTGCTACATCGGCGACGACCTGCCGGACGTGCCGCTGCTGCGGCGCGTGGGGCTGGCGGTGGCGGTGGCCGACGCCTGCCCCGAAGCGATCGAGGACGCCCACTACGTGACGAAGGCCGCCGGCGGGCGCGGCGCCGTGCGTGAAGTCATCGAGCTGGTCCTGCGAGCGCAGGGCCATTGGCAGGCGCTGGTCGCGAAACTGCGAGCGGAGTGAGACAAGACGGACCCCCACCCTTGCGCTTCGCTCCAAGGTGGGGCTTGAGAACATCGCCCCTGACCACTGACCACTGACCACTGACCACTGATCCCTGACCCCTGATCCCTCGGAAGGATCCCAAGCCGTGTGGACCGCCAAGCGCATCGTCATCCTGGTCGCCGGCCTGCTCCTGTTCCTGACGGGATTCTTCGTCTACGACTACTTCCTCGGCCAGTTCGACAACCTGCCGGTGCTGCCCCTCTCCTACGCCCCCGACGCGGCCGAGCGGATCCAGCCTCCTCTGCCCGGCGGCAAGGTCGTGGTCACGGCGGACTCGATGCTGGAGAAGGCGTTCGGCCCCAACTGCGCCGAGCTGACCTGGCCGATCCGCCTCATCATGCGCGACAAGGGCATCGCCATCGCGGCGGGCGAGTTCGCGATCATGCCCGACGGCCGCGTGAAGCTGGCGCCTTTCAGCGTCGCGATGTACTCGAAGAAGGCCGACGCCGGCTTCCCCGAGATCAACACGATCCGCACCCGCGAGACGCTGCTGAAGTTCGACCGCCCGGTGGCGACGATCGCGGAGCTGAACAGCCGCAAGATCATGGAGGCGGAGCTGCTGCCCCTGCCGTCGGACGGGGTGCTCATCACGAGCAACCGCGGGACCGAGGCGAAGGGGGACGACCTGGAGATCAAGTGCAACGGGCCGGTGCACTACAACGACACGAAAAACCTGGTCTGGACGGACGACTACGTGCTGCTGCTGGACCTGCAGAGCCAGCCGGAGCCGACGCGCGTGCAGGGGCTTGGCATGGACATGGTGCTGTCGAAGGACGCCAGCCCGAACCGCCCCAAGACAGCGCCCGGGGCGCCCGGCACACCGCCGGCGAAGGTGAAAAGCGACGCCTCCGCCGTGGAGAGGATCACGCTGCGGTCGTCGGTGCGCATGTACCTGTACATCGACGCGAAGTCGGGCTTCCTCGCCAGCTCGGACGACTTCAACGCCAGGAACGCCGTCGGCGTCCCGATGGCGCCCGGGAAGGCCGCGCTGACCGAGCGCTCCAAGATCTCGATCCAGAGCAACAGCTTCACCTACGACCTGAAGACCGAGAAGGCCTGGTTCGAGAGCCTCGTCGCCAAGGAAGGCGCCCCGCCGCCGACCTCGCCCAACCACGTCGAGGTCACGCGCGAGCACCTGATCGGCAAGGAGAAGAAGCTCGACCACCTCACCTGCGCCAAGCTCGACCTGCAGATGCGCCGCAAGCTGAACCCCGCCGTCCGCGACCCGCGCACCGGCGACAAGGAGATCGAGACCGCCCTCGCCACCGCCGGACCCAACATCGACGTCGTGCTGGCGATGAGCAGCGAGAACCTGCACGCCTACGGCAGCGAACTCTTCTACCGCTGCCCCGATCCCGGCTCCGGCCCGCAGACCATCCTGCGCGGCAACGCCAAACGCCCCGTCGAGGCGGTCAAGGACGGCCACAAGATCGACGCCGCCGAGCTGCACCTCATCGGCGCCGACAAGGCCGGCGAGGGCCAGAAGGTCACCGCCAAAGGCCCCGGCGTCATCTGGCTGCTCGACAGCAAGTCCAAGGCCGCCCAGCCCCGACACTCCGCCAGCATCCGCTGGCGCGACACCCTCTTCTCCGTCAAGGAACGCGAAGGCCTCAACGTCTACGACTTCGTCACCCTCCACGGCGACGCCTGGTTCATCGACGAGGACCAGCAGCAGTACATGCACGGCGACAAGATCCACGTCTGGCTCAAGAACAACCGCGACGCCCTCGGCAACGAGGCCCAGGCGACCGGCGCCAACCGCCAGAAGCTCCACAAGGTCCTCGCCATCGACCACGTCTCCGTCCGCACCCCCGAGGTCGTCGTCCGCCGCGCCAACCGCATGACGATCCTGTTCCTCCCCGAAGCCGGCGCCGGGCAGTTCCTGCCCATGCTCGACGAGCCGAACGGCGCCGGCGAGGACAAGAAGCCCGGCCCGCCGCCCAAGGTCGCCGAGCCGAAGAAGGACAACGAACGCAGGCCCGGCGTCGGCCAGGACAAGAAGCCCGGCCCGCCGCCCAAGCCGATCGAGCTGCAGGCCGACTCGATCGTCGTCACCGTCAGCACCTTCGGCGCCAAGAAGCAGATGCAGGAGCTGGTCGCCGAGGGCAAGGTCTACGTCGTCCAGGAAGGCGAGAAGGCCGGCGAGAAACGGCTCGAGATCCAGGGCCATCTCCTCAAGGTCGACCACGACCCGCTCGGCGACAAGCTCACCGTCCACGGCTCCTCCAAGAAGCCCAGCCAGATGAAACTCGAAGACCTTGCACGCCTCGAAGCCGGCGACATGAAGCTATGGGGCCCCGTCGTCACCATCAACCAGAAGGACAACCGCGCCGACGTCGTCGGCTTCGGCGTCCTGCAGATGCCCAGCAACTCCGGCTTCGACGGCAAACGCCCCGAGTCCGGCTCCGCCAGCATGACCATCACCTGGGTCGACAAGATGGTCTTCGACGGCAAGATGGCCGAGTTCTTCGGCAACGTCCAGGGCCAGCAGGAAGGCGCCCGCCTCCGCTGCGACAGCATGCTCGCCACCATGGACCGCGTCGTCTCCTTCAAGGAGGGGCAGAAGGAGAATAAGGGCGCCAAGATCGACTACGTCCAGTGCAACCACCGCGTCTACATCCTCGACGAGAAACGCGACAACCTCGGCAAGATCCTCCAGGCCACCATCCTCGAAGGCAAGCAGATCGAGTTCGACAACGGCCAGAACAGCTCGCTCCTCATCGGCGGCGGCGCCGGCCGCGTCCGCCACCTCGCCTACGGCGCCTCCGACCTCGGCGCCCCCGGCCAGCCCGTCGACCCCATGAAGGCCGCCGTCCCGGAGATGAAGCTCACCCGCATCGAGTTCAAGGGCAACATGTTCTCCAAGCTCGTCACCAAGACCAGCAAGCAGGCCAAGTTCTACGACCAGGTCGAGGTCCACCACTTCCCCGCCGAACGCGTCGACGCCGAGATGGACGCCAACCGCCCCCCCAGGAACGGCTTCTACCTCCGCTGCGAAACGCTCAACGTCAGCACCCAGGAGGCCGACGGCAAGACCTCCCAGCGCATGCTCGCCGAACGCAACGTCGAGATCCGCACCGACAACATCACCGCCTTCTGCGACACCGTCAAGTACGACGAGGCCCAGGACCAGATCATCCTCGAAGGCAAGGACGGCAACCCGGTCCAGCTCTTCGAGAAGAAGATCGACCAGGCCCAGCCCAAGAAGGTCAGCGCGGGCCGCATCCTCTACAACCGCAAGGCCGGCACCTGGCAAATCGACAAGGGATCCGTCATCCAGTCCCGCCTCGCCCCGCTGGAAGCGTCGCCTGCGGTCGCGGCATCCGCCGAATTCCGAACGCGCGTCGCCTTCACCAAGCGCAGCGACATATAGCCCCCGGCTTGCCGGGGGTGACGCGCGAGTCACGTCGGTACGATTGGACATGATCGTGACCCACGTTCCAAAGCGAATCACACGCGGCGAACGATCATGACGCAGTGAACCGGCGTGGGATCTCGCCACACCCCCGGCAAGCCGGGGGCTATATGGCGGACGCTGCGCGTAGCCCAAACGCGCTACGTCCCCCGCACGCACACGCCGTTCCTCGGCAGTTCCACGCCAGCGCGTGTCGCATAGCCCGCGCTGGCGTCCATCGCCATCTCGACGACGATGCGATACTCGGCGTCGTAGCCTGTCAGCACCGGCGGGTCGCCGCGCTGCAACAACACATGAGGCGGACTCCCCGGCAAGCCGAGCGCGTCCCACAACGCACGCAGTCCGCCCGGCATCGTGCGGCGCACGACGAAGTCGTCGGCCACGCGGCGCAGGTCGGCCAGCGCCGCCACCGGACGCGGCGACGCGGCCAGCTCCGCCGCCGGCACGCCGGGCACGTCGCCGCGCTGGCGGAACGCCGCGTCCAGCCGCTCGGCCGTCGACGACTCGACGCCGCACGCAGCCAACAAGTCGCGCAGCTCGCGCCAGCGTTTCTCCGCGAGCGACGGGCTGAACGCCTCGTGGGCCAGCAGCGGGGTCTGGTCCGGCTCCGCCGCCGCCTTGTCGTAGCCCAGCGGACGGTCGATGAACAGCGCCGTCCCCATCTCGATCCGCTCGTCGCGGTCCTCCAGATCCTGCACGCTCCACGCCAGCGCGATGCGCGATGGCGTTGACAACAGCGCTGTCAACGGCGCGTCGGCGAAAAGCCGCTTCTTCCGCCGCATCATCTGTAAAAGCTGGGCTTCCGGCACGCGCGGATGCGACGCCGGCATCACCCGCGCGTTCTCGCCCGGCGAGGTCGGCGCGTCGGGGACATAATGCCCCTCGTAGTGCTTCCGCAGCAAGCACCCCTGCCGCAGCGCCCGGCGCCGCGTTTTCAAGCCCGCCGCGACCCCGCCGCCTAACGGCAGCGGGCTTGATTCGTTGAACAACATCGGATGCTTCTCGCAGATCGCAAGGTGCCGGCGCAGCACCGCGTCGAGCAGCAGGGCGTCGGGATAGTTCGCGCCGCGGTAGTGGAAGGTGACGAGGTCGTACGCCGCGAGGTGCCTGCCGAGTTTGCACAGCAGATGCGCGAGGAAGTCGGCTTGCTCCGCGACGGTCACGACCTGCTGATCGACGAGCGCGTCGAGCCAGGCCAGGGCGTTGTCGACGAGCCGGGTGTAAGGCGACAGCGACACGTCGTTGAACAGGCCGCGCAGCAGCGCGAGCAACTCGCGGTCGACGAAGCCGAGCGAGCGCCAGCGCTCGACGAATCGTTTCGCTTCAACTGGCACATCGTCGGGCGATGCCGCTCGCAGCACGAACTCCAGCAGCTTCACCTGCTCGCGTTTCGCCAGTCCTGCGTGCAGCGCATCACACCCGTCGCGTGTCGGCGTTTCGGCGTCGGCCAGATCGGGGCGATGGACATGGTGCAGCCGGCCCAGCGTGAAGGCGGGGAGCGGCGCCTCCAGCGAGTGAAGCGGCAGCCGGCTCGTCCCGACGACCCCCTGCCACAGCAGGCACACCAGTTCGTCGAGCAGCCCCGCCGGGCCGAACTCGTCCAGCGCCACGCTGCCGACCAGCTCGCGCGTCCAGCGCGTCGTCTCCCGGCTCTCAATGACGCCGTCCCCCGCGTCGTAGCCCTCCCAGACGTGGCACAGCAGCCCGCGCGTCACAAACAGCTTCCGCCCGCGCACGTCGAGCTTCACCGACAGCAGCGGCTCCGGCGCCAGGGTGTCACCGTCGCGCTCGAAGACGCCCCACGCCACGAACGTGCGTCGCTCGCGCGTCTGCGCCGGGTCGAGCAGCCTGCCACGAAAGATCTCCCACGCCGTCTCCTCCGCCTTGGCCGCGATCCATTCGAGCGAAACATCCGCTGCCGCGAGGAAATGCCCCGGCTGCATCGCGCCGTCGATCAGCTCCGCGACCGCCAGCACCTCCCACGGCTCCGTCATCGCTGGCTCCGCGATCCCCGGACGAAACATGCAGCCCCTCCCGTCAAGCCCGCTGCCGAAGGCGGCGGGGTCGTGCCTGTCGGCGACGAGTTTTTGACAACCCGTTGTCATTCCACAAATCGGCTCAAGGAGGCACAGCCCACCTGCCGATGAAAAGGGTGTCAATGACACTTCATGGTATTCGGTCCCTCCCCGTAAGGGAGGATCGAGGGCCGGGAAACTTCGTTTCCCTGGCCCGCGCTGGGGAGGGCTGACGCGGAGAAATTCCGTGCGGCGAGCCGACAGGGGCCTCACGGCCTGGCTCCTCGCACGCTCTGCTCGCCCTCCCCTTTGTTTTTTCCCCGCCGTGCTCCCGCGCATCTCCGCGAACAGTGCTTCACCGCTTCCCAGCACCTCGCCCATTTCTTACGCCAAGCAAACAACCGGCCACACGTCGCGCACGTTTTCGTCGGCAGATGCTCCTTGCAGGTCATGGTGATTCCTTCGACAGCATCAGCCACAGCGGAACCAACAGCAGCACGCCGCGCACGCTCCACGCGGCGGTTCGCAGCCAGTTGCTCGACTCCAGCAGCGCATGCGCGTCGGCGTCGAACGCCACCAGCAAGCGGTTGTGCTGAGGCACCTGGAGCAGCCCCGTCGATAGCCAGGCGGCCGCGACCAGCGCGAGGCCAACCCACGCCAGCGGCGCCGACATGGTCGAGGGCCGCACGAAGAGCAGGGCGATCGCGCTGCCGAGTTCGAGCAGCATCGCGGGCATGACGACCCACGTCGTCCACGCGCTGTGCTTCGCTTCGTACCCGGCGAATCGATCACCGCCGACTTCGCTCATCAGCGGGTAGTGGACGACCTGCACGAACCAGATCAGCCCGACCATGAACCAGGTGGACGCCAGGTTAGCCAGATACGCGATCGACGCCATGTCGTGCCTCACGAGCGGGGCGCCAGGCCGTCGGTCGACATCAGCTCGAC
>JAYSSW010000882.1:0-6410 GCA_043720335.1 Planctomycetia bacterium | reverse complement strand
GCGCTCAGGGTTAGTAGGGGTCTGCTGCCGAGGCGGATCGTTTCGTGGCGTTTGGCGGCCGGGTCGTTCGCGCTTGCGTCCGGCATTGGCAGCGTTCGCCCTTCTTCAAGATAGCTCTCGGCCATCAGCTTCAGAGCGTCCTTGATCATCATGCGGGCTTCGCGCAGGTTCTTGCCCTGCGAGTTGACGCCTGGGAAGTCCAGAAGCGAGACCACATGCCAGCCGTTGTCGGCCGGATAGAAAGCCGCGTGGTACTCAAGCATCGTTGTCTCCGTCGGTCGCGTTGAAACCTGCGTGTACTCTATCGCATGCGGCGACGGCGGGGCAAGAGAATGCCGGGGAATCGTCGCGTGGGTACGTCTTGCTTGCAGCGTCATGCGGGTGCGCCTCGCGTTGCTCGACCCCACTCGCTCGACAAGCCTTCACGGTTCAAGCAGGAATCCTCCCCGAACCTGTTCGCCTGTCTCGGTGTCGTTCCCACCGGGTCTTTGACGCGGCAAGCGGTAGGCTTTCCCCATGACAAACTCGATCCGCGCGACGCTCGGGGAACTGCTGAAGCTGGCGCTGCCTCTGATGGTCGGCAACCTGTTCTACACGCTGCAGATCACCATCGACCGCGTCTTCCTGAGCCGGCACGACGACGTCGCCCCTGGGGCGGCGTTCGCGGCGGCGATGCTGTTCTACGCCCCGGTCATGCTTCTGGTCAGCACGGCGGGCTTCACCGCCACGTTCGTCGCGCAGTACCGCGGGGCGGGGCAGCCCGAGCGCATCGGCGGCGTCATCAACCAGGCGCTCTGGTTCTGCCTCGTCACCGGCGTGCTGTTCGCGGCGCTGGCGCCGCTGTCCCCCGCGATCATCGCCTTCGTCGGCCACGAGGCGGAACTGCAGGACCTGGAGTCGCGCTACCTGTTCTGTCTGTGCTTCTGCGCCCTGCCGATGGCGGTGAACTCGGCCGTGTCGGGCTTCCTCGCCGGATTGAACCGGCCCTGGCTGGTCCTGGGGATCAACGGCGTCGGCCTCGCCGTCAACGCCCTGCTCGACTGGCTGTGGATCTTCGGCAACGGCGGCTTCAGCGAGCACGGCATCGACGGCGCGGGCTGGGCCACCGTCGTCGGCTCGTTCGCGTCGATGGCCTTCGCTCTCGCGGTCGTCTGGCGGCCCGGCTTCAACCGCGACTTCCACACCCGCAGCGATTGGCGCCCCCACGCCGCGCTGCTGCGCCGCTTCCTCGGCTTCGCCTTCCCGAACGGTGTGCAGGCCACCTTCGACGTGCTTGCCTGGATGGTCTTCACGCTGCTCGTCGGCAAGCTGGGGCCGGCGGAACTCTCCGCGACCAACCTGGTGATGATGGTCAACGCCATCTTCTTCGTGCCGATGCTCGGGCTGGGCCAGGCCGTGTGCGTCTTCGTCGGCCAGCGCATGGGGGCGGGCAAGCCCCACGAAGCGGCGTGCGGCGTCTGGGTCGGCTTCACGTTCGCGGCGCCGCTGATGTCGGTCCTCGGCGTCGTCGCCGCGCTGATGCCTGGCGTGTTCCTGGCGATCTTCCGCAGCAGCGAACCAGGGCCGGTGTGGAGCGAGGTGGTCGAGCTGGCGCCGACGCTGCTGTGGTTCGTGGCGGTGTACTCGTTCTTCGACAGCATGAACGTGGTCTTCGCGTTCGCCCTGCGAGGCGCCGGCGACACGCGCTACGTCAGCGTGATGACCCTCGTGTGCGGCGTGCTGCTGCTGGCGCTGCCCTGCTGGTACCTGACGGCGAACGGCTGGGGCATCTACTGGGCCTGGAGCTGCGCGACGTTGTACATCGCCGGCCTGGGCCTGGTCTTCCTCGCACGCTTCATCCAGGGCAAATGGCGCTCGCTGCGCGTGATCGAACCGAACGTGACGGAGGAGAAGACGATTAGACACAGTGGAAAGATAGAAGAGTGATGCCAAGCCCCACCATGAGCAACGCGATTGGTGGGGGTCGAACCTTGCGCCGACTCACCCCCAGGAATCGCTTCGCTCATCCTGGGGCTTGGGTGACTTTCTACTTTTCTCACCCTCTTTCTCTGCCTTTTCCTCTGCGTCTCTGCGGTTAGTCTGCTTTGCCTTTCGGCAGTGCCTTGTCGGCGATGTCCTCGCGGTAGTGGGCGCCCTGGAAGGTGATGAGCGCGACGGCTTCGTAGGCCTTGCGCTTGGCGTCGGCGAGGGTGTCGCCCAGCGCGGTGACGCCGAGGACGCGGCCGCCGTCGGTGACGACGATGCCGCTGGGATCCTTGCGGGTGCCGGCGTGGAAGACCTTCACGTCGGGGAGCTTGGCGGCTTCGTCGAGGCCCAGGATCGGCTTGCCGACGGCGAACTTGCCGGGGTAGCCGCCGCTGGCCATCACGACGCAGACCGACGGGCGCGGGTCCCATTCCAGGCCGTTGGCGGCGAACTCGTCGAGCTTCTCGCTGACGGCGGCGTCGAGCAGTTCGGCGAGGTCGGTCTTCAGCCGCATCAGCACCGGCTGCGTCTCCGGGTCGCCAAAGCGGCAGTTGTACTCCAGCAGGCGCGGCCCCTGGTTCGTGACCATCACGCCGGCGTACAGGATGCCCATGAACGGCAGCCGCGCCCGCTTCATCGCGTGGACGGTCGGCACCAGGGCGTGCGATTCGATCTCGTCGAGCAGGGCAGGGGTGCCGAGCGGGGCGGGGCAGTACGCCCCCATGCCGCCGGTGTTGGGGCCGGTGTCGCCGTCGAAGGCGCGCTTGTGGTCCTGGGCGGGGGCGAGCGGGAGGATGACGCGGCCCGACACCAGGGCGAGGACGCTCAGCTCCTGGCCTTCGAGCTTCTTCTCGACGACGATCTGCCGGCCGGCGGTTCGGCCGAACTCGTCGCGCACCATGATGCGCTCGACGGCGGAGAGCGCGTCCTCGGTGTTGTCGCAGACGATGACGCCCTTGCCCCCCGCCAGCCCGTCGGCCTTGACGACGACCGGGTACTCGCGCGACTGCACGTAGTGCCGGGCGGGTTCGGGATGGTCGAAGATGCGGAACTCGCCGGTCGGCACGTCGGCGTGGCGCATCAGCTTCTTGGCGAAGACCTTGCTCGATTCGAGCTGGGCGGCCGCCTTCGTGGGGCCGAAGATGCGCAGCCCCTGCTTCTGGAACGTGTCGACGATCCCCATCGCCAGGGCGTCCTCCGGCCCGACGATGGTGAGGTGGATGCCCTCCTTCTTGGCGAACTTGGCCAGCCCGTCGATGTCGGTCGCTTCGAGCGGCACGTTGACGCCGTCCTCGGCGGTGCCGGCGTTGCCCGGGGCGCAGAACACCTTCTCGACGCGCGGCGACTGCTTGAGTTTCCAGACCAGCGCGTGCTCACGACCGCCCTTGCCGACCACCAGGATCTTCATGTCGCTGCCACCATCCGCCTGCGATTGGTTGAATCAACGGCTATTGTACGTTTCGCGGGGGCAGTCTCCAGCGCGGAAACGAAACCGTCCTGCGAAGGAGGATCGGAAGCGGCACGGTTGTTGCCTGTTCATTGCACATGCGACTTGCGTTCATCGCAGCGCAAGGCGCAACATCGAAACGTGCCAGGCGGGGCCTGGACGACCAAGGAGAGCAGCCATGGCCCGTGTGCCCACGTTCAAGGAAATCGTCGGCCTGTTCAGGGACGCAGGAGCGCAATGGGTCGAGGACAAGTGCCCACGCCTGGGCGCCGCCCTGGCGTACTACACGGCGTTCGCGCTGGCGCCGCTGCTCGTCATCGTGATCGCCGTGGTCGGGTTCGTGTTCGGGCGCGAGGCGACGATGGGCGAGATCTCCTACCAGCTCCAGAACCTGTTCGGGCCGGAAGGCGCCAGGGCGATCGAAGCGATGATCGCCAGCGCGGACCAGCCCGCCTCGGGGATCTTGGCAACCGTGGTCGGCGTCGGCGTTCTCCTCGTGGGAGCGCTCGGCCTGTTCGGCGAGCTGCAGGACGCGTTGAACACCATCTGGAAGGTCCAGCCCAAGCCGGGACGCGGAGTGCTGGGCTTCC
Organism: Planctomycetia bacterium; assembly: GCA_043720335.1. Taxonomy (GTDB): domain Bacteria; phylum Planctomycetota; class Planctomycetia; order Gemmatales; family Gemmataceae; genus JAYSSW01. The sequence continues at coordinate 2,408 of JAYSSW010000882.1, read as the reverse complement.
TCCGCGACCGGCTGCTGTCGTTCTCGATGGTGCTGGGCGTGGCTTTCCTGCTGCTCGTTTCGCTCGTGGCCAGCACCGTGCTGAGCGCGCTGGGCAGCCTGCTCGGCCAGCACCGGGTGTCGCTGGTCGGGCAGGGTTTGAACGTCGGCGTCGGCTTCGTCGTCATCATGCTGCTGTTCGCCATGATCTACCGGCTGCTGCCCGACGTGAAGATCGCCTGGCGCGACGTCTGGTTCGGCGCCGCCTTCACCACGCTACTGTTCATCGCGGGCAAGTCCCTCATCGGGCTGTACCTCGGCCGGGCGGGGATCGCGTCGGCGTACGGCGCGGCCGGGTCGCTCGCCGCGCTGCTGGTCTGGCTCTATTATTCGGCGCAGATCTTCCTGTTCGGCGCCGAGCTGACCCGGGCGTTCGCGGGCCGCTGGGGCTCGCGCATCGTGCCGAAGGAGGACGCGGTCCTGGTCGGCGAACCGACGCGAGCCTGATCGCTCCGCGCGCCTGGCCCTCGATGGGTCGATGCGGGCCTGTGAAAACGAAAAACCGCGTCGGGCGCGGGGCGCCCGACGCGGTTCATGGCTGGATGGTCGTGGTGTGCATCAACGCTTGCGCGGGCCGCGCGGGAGGATGAGGTTCAGCACGTCGCTGGAAGTGTGGTCGTCGAGCCAGTTCTCGAAGTTCTGGTTGTTCCTGGACTCTTGCTCGTCGGCGTACTGCTCCCAGAAATTCCTGAGCGAAGCGGCGGACGGGCCTTTCAGGCTGCCCAGGTTGCGGTGGGCGCTGGGGGAGCCGGTGCTGGCGACATCGACGCGGTAGGTCTGGGTGGTCCACTTGGAGAAGTCGCGGAGGACCGCTTCGGTGGTCATGGAGGCGGCTTCGTCGTGGTCGTGGTCGAAGGTTCCGTGGCCGTGCTCCGCGATTGCTCCTTCGTACGAAGGCGGGTCGCCAATGGGGGTGGTGGTGTAGGGGACGGGGATGGCGGGGTCGTTGCCGCCGGAGAAGTTGAGGGAGAAGTTGTAGCGTCCGGTGCCGAAGGCGGAGGTGTCGCCGCCGTCGACGCGGAGATAGTAGGTTTGACCGGAGACGATGCCGGAGACGTTGAGGATGAGGTTGTCGCCATAGTGTCCGATGCCGGAGGCGACGCCGAGCTGGGTGCCGGCGGCGTTGTAGACCCACATGTAGGGGGCGAGCAGGCTGATGCCCTGGGATTTGACGACGACGCGGAGGCTGCCGGGGCTGCCGGCGGGAGCGACGAAGCGGAAGTAGTCGGTGTCGGCGGTGGAGCCGATGTCGAAGCCGACGGTGACGTTGTGCTTGGTGGTGGCGTTGATGGTGAGAACGGTGGCGGTGGCGAAAAAGTTGTTGTTGTTGCCGTTCTGGTCGCGGATGTCGTTGGTGCGGGCGCCGTTGTAGATGGTGCGGATGCCGTTGATGTCGTCGGTGGTCAGGCCGGTCTTGAAGCCGGGGTAGGACGCGTACATGACGGTGCTGGAGGTGGTGGAGTGGAGCAGGCCGAGGGCGTGTCCGATCTCGTGGGAGGCGACGGTGAAGAGGTCGTAGGTGGCGCCGGAGCCGATGCCGAAGTCGTAGGAGGTGTTGAAGACGATGTCGCCGCTTCGGGAGGAGGTGTTGCCTGGCGCCGGTCCGTGGGCGTTGGCGAGCCAGGTCTGGGTGGTGGAGGTGCCGCCGATGCGGATGTCGCCGCGGGCAGGGTCGCCCTGCTGGTTTTCGCCGGCGCCGAATTCGCCGCCGCCGAGTTCGCCGACGAAGGCGAAATTGACGTTGGTCTGCTGGGCCCAGACCTGGGCGGCGCGGAGGATCTCGTTGCGCCAGGCGACCGTGCCGCCGACGTTGGCGTTGAAGTCGGCGACCAGGGTGCTGGTGACGGCGGCGCCGGTGCCGTCGTAGCCGATGACCGTGCCGTCAGGAACGAGGCTGATGGTGATCAGTTCCGGGCGAATCCATTCGTTGCCGGAGACGGCGTAGGGGACGGTGAGTTCTTCCAGGCATTCGACCTGGGGAGCGAAGTGAGGACGCTTGAGCGCGTGGGAGCGGTGGGTTTGCCAGGCGCGGAGGGCTGGGTTCGCCATGTGGAGATGCTCCTTGGAGGGAGAGGCGCGAAAATGGAACGAGTTGTTACATCCTTGTTAAACACGACAAATTAGACTTTTGCAACCGCATCCCGACGAGATTCCACCGAATAAAACATGCGATCATTGCCCTTGCCGAAATTATTTCTCCCGTCGCATGCCGGGGCTTTTCCGGTGCTTGTTTAGCGCCTCAAACCGCAGAAAAACCGGCCTTTCTTGACTGCTGATGGTGCGACATCGCTGAAGCATGATAGCTTCGCGACCGCGTTGGCAGGCATATTTGTCAAAAATCCAGCGTTTTTCAGCTACCTGGATAGTCCG
>JAYSSW010000881.1:0-6412 GCA_043720335.1 Planctomycetia bacterium | reverse complement strand
ATCGAAGTGCACGGCTTGCGTTTGCCGCAAGCTTCTCGATGGACCGATTCATCTTCAAATTGAGGCGAACGGCCTGCGTAAGCGGGCTGGTGAAACTTTCCTTCGTTCCATTCCACGTCAACACACCAATGCCGGAAAACCTCACTTCCCCACCGGTTCCGCCAGCTCGCGCTGCTTCTCCTTCTTCGGCGGCACGAAGTAGAGCGGCAGGCCCAGCAGCAGCAGGCCCATGCCGTACAGCGTCTCGGTCGGCTTGGCGATCACGGCCCCGGCGACCATGTAGAGGCAGCCGCAGCAGTAGACGAAGGGCAGCACGGGATACCAAGGCACCGGGAAGGGCCGAACCAGATCGGGGTCCTTTCTCCGCAGGACGAACAGCGAAATGCCGGTCAGCAGGAAGAACAGCCAGAAGACCGCCGCGGTGAGGTCGATCGACAGTTCCAGGCCGTCCTTGCCGCTGCCATGCACCCAGACGCCGACGATGATGGCGATGCTGATGAGTCCTTGCACCGCCAACGCCCGCGCCGGCGTGCCCAGGCGCCGGCTCCAGTGGCTGAGCGGCTTGAACAGGTGGTGGTCGGCCGAGAACTCCGTATAGATGCGCGCGGTCGTGAAGATCATGCCGCTGATGGCGCCCAGCGACGACACCAGGATGAACACCGCCATCAATCGGTCGCCGTATCCGGGCAGCGCCAACTTGAGCAGGTCAACCGAAGCAGTCTTCTGGCTCGCGTTCGCAAGACCCAGCCCCAGCAGCATCGCCACGTTGACGAGCAGGTAGACCGCCATCACCGCCAGAGTGCCGAAGATCAGGGCGAGAGGCAGGTTCCGCTTGGCGTCCTTTACTTCAGCGGCGACGTAGGCGGCCTCGTGCCAGCCGGAGTAGGCCCACAGCACCAGGATCATGCCGCTGATGAACCAGCCTGGCTGCCCCGACATGTTGCTTTCGCGGAGGCGGGAAACCTCGCCCCAGCATAGGCCGACGACGACAAGGGAGAGCAGGCCAAGAATCTTCGCCGCCGTCAGGACGTTCTGCGCCCGCGTGCCGAACCGAACGCCAACAATGTTCACGAGCGTCAGCACCACGATGGGAGCGCTGGCGAAAACCCAGGTCCAGCTTTCGGAGCAGCCGATCAACTTGATGAAGGTTTCCGCGAAGATGTAGGCGAGGCCGGCGATGCTGCCGGGGCGGATAACGGTAAGCTGCGCCCAGGCGAAGAGGAAGCCGACGAAGCGCCCCAGGGCGCGGGATAGGTAGACGTACTCGCCGCCGCTGCGCGGGTAGGTGCTGGCGAGTTCCGCGAAGCAGAAGGCGCCGACGAGGGCGAACAGCCCGCCCAGGACCCAGAGGCCGAGCGCCGCCCAGGCGCTGGGAGCGTCGCCGAAAACGATGCGGGGGTTGGCGAAGATGCCGACGCCGACGATGATGCCGACGATGATGCTGACCGCGTCCCACAGCCCCAGCTTGGCGTGGCCGGGGGGTTGTTCGAGCGGAGCTGGCTGCATGGCTTCCTCGCCGACGGACAGGATGGCCGGCCTGGCCTGGATTTGCCGCGATTCCTCGCTGTCATCATGGTATCGTGCGGTCCTGGCGTCGCCAGTGCAAATCGCCGACGCAGGCTCACGTTTGATGTTGGCTCGCCCCTGTTGCCGAGGCCGTTCCTGCTGTATCATGGCCTGGGTACTGGCACTGATCGTCCGTACAAGTTTGGAAACTGCGAGGCACGCTGCCCATGACTGCCCATCCCTTGGAAGGTCTGCGCGAGGTCATCCAGAAACACTGGGGCTTCGCGTCGTTCCGGCCGCTGCAACAAGAAGCGATGGAGGCCGTGCTACAAGGCCGCGACTCGCTCGTCGTCATGCCGACCGGCGGCGGCAAGTCGCTCTGCTTCCAGGCCCCCGCCGTCCTGCGCGGCGACACCACCGTCGTCATCTCACCCCTCATCGCGCTCATGAAGGACCAGGTCGACAGCCTGCGCTCCAACGGGATCGCGGCCATCCAGTTCGACAGCTCGATCAGCCTCGCCGACCGCATGGCCTACGAGACCGACGTTCGCCAGGGTCGCGTCCGCCTGCTGTTCTGCTCGCCCGAACGGCTCATGATGCCCGACTTCGGAAGCCTGCTGCGCGCGGTCAACATCAAGACCTTCGCCATTGACGAGGCGCACTGCATCAGCCACTGGGGGCACGATTTCCGCCCCGAGTACCGCCAGATGAGCCGGATCAAGGAGCTGTTCCCCAGCGTCAATGTGCACGCCTACACCGCGACGGCGACCGAGCAGGTGCGCGACGACATCTGCCGGCAGTTGAAGCTGAGGAACCCGGCGGTGCTGGTCGGCGACTTCGACCGGCCCAACCTCACCTACCGCGTCATCCCCCGCTTCGACCTCGAGAAGCAGGTCCGCGAAGTGCTCGACCGCCATCCCAGCGAGGCTGGCATCATCTACTGCATCCGCCGCCGCGACGTGGAGGAGATCGCCACCATGCTGCGCGGCATGGGCTTCAAGGCGCTCGCCTACCACGCCGGCATGACGCCCGACGACCGCCGCCGCGCCCAGGACGCCTTCGCGACCGAGGAGTGCGACCTGATGGTGGCGACCGTCGCGTTCGGCATGGGGATCGACCGCTCGAACATCCGCTTCGTGATGCACACCGGCATGCCCAAGTCGATCGAGCACTACCAGCAGGAGACGGGCCGCGCGGGCCGCGACGGGCTGGAGGCGGAATGCGTGCTGCTCTACACGGGCAGCGACTTCATGACGTGGCGCTCCATCGTCGAGAAGTCGGCGGCGGAGAAAGAGGTCGCCGCCGACTTCCTGCCCAACGCGCTGGCGCACCTGGACGACATGTACGGCTACTGCCGCAGCGCCGTGTGCCGGCACCGGGCGCTGGTCAACCACTTCGGCCAGAACTACGAGAACCCCTCCTGCGGCTCGTGCGACGTGTGCCTGGGGGACGTGGAGGAGGTGCCCGACGCCACCGTCGTCGCGCAGAAGATCCTGTCGTGCGTGGCTCGCGTGCAGGAGCGATTCGGCGCCGGGCACGTCATCAGCGTGCTGCGCGGCGAGAACACCGACCGCGTCCGCACCCTCCAGCACGACCAGCTCAGCGTCTACGCCCTGATGCAGGACCAGCCGAAGACGGCGATCCGCGACTGGATCTTCCAGCTCGTCGGCCAGGGGGTGCTGATGTCGGTCGGCGACGAGTATCCGGTGCTGAAACTGAACGCGGCCAGTTGGGAGGTGATGAAGGGACGCATGACCGTGAAGCTGGTGCAGCCCGCGCAGCGCGGCAAGGGGGAGAAGGCGAAGTCGTCCCGGGCCGAGGCGACCTCGTGGGAAGGGGTCGATCGCGGACTGTTCGACCATCTCAAGCGCTGGCGGCTGGAGCAGGCGAAACGGCTCGCCAAGCCGGCCTACATCATCCTCGACGACAACTCGCTGCGCGAGCTGGCCCGCGTCCGGCCTTCCACGAGCGACACGCTGCGCAAGATCTACGGCGTCGGCGAGGCGAAAATGCGCGACTACGGCGCCTTGCTCCTCGAACTGCTGAACACTTACTGCGAAAAGAACGGGCTGTCGCGCGACGAGGCCGCCGCCGCCCAGCCGGCGCCAGCTGCGAAGAGTTCGTCGATCAGCGCCGTGAAAATGCAGGCGTTCCGGCTGTTCCGCGAGGGCTTGGCGGTGGAGGACGTGATGCACCAGACGCAGCGCGCACGCTCGACGATCAGCGACTACCTGGCCGAGTTCATCCGCGTCGAGAAGCCCGACGACATCTCGCACTGGATCAGCGACGCGCAGTACCGCGTCATCGAGCAGGCCGCGGCCGAGCACGGCGGCGAACGCCTGAAGCCGGTCTTCGAGGCGCTCGGCGGCGCGGCGACCTACGACGAGATCCGCCTCGTCCTCAGTCACCTCAACCGCGGCGCGACGGAATAGCCAGCGGAGTGGGTTTCTCAGCAACGTACTGCCACCTGAGCCCGAAGCGCCAGCGAGGAAGCACATGCGGCTACGCAAGGCCACCCCTTCGCTGGCGGGCGACTCGCGCAGCGAGAGCCGCGCCTCGCTGCCGCATCGGCCAACGGGACACGTAGCGATTCGGCATCTCCGCATGTGCTTCCTCGCTCGCGCTTCGGGCTCGGATGAAATCTACGGACACTACGGCCGCCCCTGTCCCGGCTCGCCCAGCAAGCTGCGCGCGTCCTGCGCCAGCAGTTTCATGCCGTGCCGCTGCGCGATCTCCTCGGCGGCGGATGCGATGGCGGCGGCTTCCGCGCGGTCGTTGCGCGCGTGCAGCCAGCGGCCGTAGCTCAAGCGCGTCAACACACGTTCCCATGGCAGGCCGGCCTGGTCGTAGGCGTCGATGAGCGTGCGGTACTCCTTGCCGAGATCGCTGGCGTCGCCCCGGACGCGGAGATAGTCGGCCCGTAGGCGCTGCCTCGCCAACTCGGTCCAGCGTGGCTCGTCGCTGAACGGCGCGCGGTAGAGCAGGCTGCCAAGGTCGATTTCGTCGAGGCGACCGAGTCGCAAGAGACATTCGAAGACGTGGACCCATTCGTAGATGTCGCTGGGCATGGAAGTCAGCGCCGCCCGCAGCGCCTCGTCGGGTCGGCCCGACAGACAAAGGGCGTGGGCGCGGTACGCGAGCCAAAGCGGCTGCCAAATCTGCGGCGCCTGCGGCTGATCGAGCAGTGGCTGCAGGTCGCCCAGTGCGAGCAGTGCGTCGCCGCGCAGCGGAGCGTCGTCGACGCGGTAAATTTGCAGTGCGTCGTCGTACTGGCCCAGCATCTCGTGGCAGATGGCCAGGCTGCGCCAGCGGCCGAAGCCGGCCCAGAGCGGCGGCTGGCGCCAGTCGCTGCCTGGGAAGAACCGCAGGAGCAAATCGCGCTCGAACGCAGGGGCGAGGAAGCGGTGCTTCGGGTTGTCGAGCGCGAGGTAGGTGCGGTCGGCCTCGTTCCACAGTCCCGCGTCGGCGTAGGCGTGGAACAGCTCCACTTCCTCGCGTGCTTCCTCCAGCGACTGCGGCGGCCGGCGGTCGGGCCGGCCGCGCAGAAAACCGGCGCGGGCCTGGGCGGTGTGCTGCTGGCCGAGGGGACCGAGCCGCTGCTCGAAGCTGCTGCGAACGAGCGGGTGTGCGTCCAGCACCGTGCGTTCCGTCGTCGGCGCCAGCGGGATCGACACGCGCTCCAACAATCGCAGATCGACGAGCGTTTGCAGCAACGCTTGCAGTTCATCGACAGGCCGCGCTTGAAGCGGTTGATAGGTGCGCTGCCAGCCGTCGTGCAGCAGATGGCGCAGCGGCTCGCTGTGCAGGTAATCAAGGAAGCGAGGTTCCGTCGGCGGCTGGCGGAACGACGTGGCCAGCGCGACCAGGTCTTGCAGTTCCTGCGGCAAGTCGCGGTGGAACGCCGCCGCGACACGGGCGACGTGCCATTCCTCGTCGCTGGCGCCGCCTCGCTCGACCGTCGGCAGCGTGCGACACGCGTCGGCCCGGCCCGCGTGGAAGTGCGACAGGTACGCGCCGAGCAGTTCGACCGCTTTCGCGTGTCCGCCAGCGGTATGAGCCGCGTACAGCACTTCGTCGGCGGTTCCCGTCACGCCCAGGTCGCGCAGCAGGCCGACGGCGCTGGCGTCGTCGAGCGTGCTGAGCGACAACAATCGCACGGAACGGCGATGCTCCAGCGTCGGCAGCGGGAAACGGCTCGTCAACACGACGACGCCCGGCGTCGCCTGCGACCCCAACTCCTCCAGAAGCCTGCCAAGTTCGGGATGGACGAAGCGCCCCTGCCAGGCGCCCTGCTCGTGCTGCACGACTTCGGTGCCGTCAAGAACGAGCGCCCAGCGTTCGTTCGGCACGATCTTCAGCAGACGATCGACGCAGTAGCTGGCCGACACCTCCGGCGGGCGATCCAGCCCTTCGGCGTAGGCGAGCATCTCGCGCAGGCACAGGTCGCTGTCCTTGCCCCGGTAGAAGCTCCAGAGGAACAGCGCGTCGAACTCGTCGCTTCGCGCCGCCAGGCTTTGCAGCCAGTGCTGCACGATGGCGGTCTTGCCCTGTCCGCCCGGCCCGACCATCGCGACCACGCTCGGCCCGCCACCGAACAGCGCGTCGTCGAGAAGCTGCAATTCAGCGACCCGGCCATGGAAGCGCAGCGGCATCGACGTGCTGTGATGGATCGCGGGGGGACGACGTTTGCTCATGGATCCTCCTTCGCTTTTTGTAGAGCGCACGTCAAGGCGTGAGACAGGTCGAAAGCTCCCCGTTTAGAGCTATTCTCCATCGAGTCACCTATGGGACGAGAAGCCTCTTTTCTCCCCTGGGCCTTCGACGCAATGGTTTCCGGCTCCAAAGCCGATCCCATTCGCTGAGTACCGATGGTCGGCAATCGGAGTCCGACAGCGTGGGTGGTATT